>JAVCCS010000155.1 GCA_030765365.1 Candidatus Theseobacter exili | reverse complement strand
TGAATTTTCTTTTCGATGGTTCGAACTTCAGGGGTTACGGCAGTGAAAGCGAGCTGATCGCCAAGGCGTATGCGAACGACTGGGCCGCGGCCATCACTTCCGAGGTCTGGGCGGAGGAGAATGAAAGTTATCTTTTAAGCCGTGCCGATCTTATTAAGACCGAAGGATATGATGATAATTTAAAGCTTTATGTCGAGGAAGGGCGGCGCTGGATGAAAAACAAGTATGGATTCAACAGTCGTTGGTCTATGCAGCAATACGTGAAGGCATTCTATGACCGTTTTTTTGAATTTTATCCTGAGTTTAAGCCCTATCAAATTTAAGAAATACCATGAAGATTATTGAAAAACCCTGGGGCAAGGAAGAAGTGATCGAGATCAACGACCGCTACATGATGAAGAAGCTGGCCATGCGAAAGGGACATCGGTGCAGTCTTCAGTATCACAACACGAAAAGAGAGACCATCTATGTTTTGAGCGGAAAGCTTCAGATCTCTTATGGGCCTTCAAAGGAACAGTTGCGGGCACAGGTGTTCGGTCCGGATGAAACGATCACATTGACGCCTGGGGTTGTGCATCGTATGGAAGCCATGGAAGATAGCATTTATTTAGAAGCAAGCACCCCCGAGATGGATGACGTGGTTCGCCTTGTCGATGATTATCAGCGGGTGTCCAAGTGAGTTATCGCGTCCTTATCCCTACAGCCGGCACAGGTTCCCGTTTGGGAAATTTAACCCGTTATATTAATAAAGCTTTGGTTATAGTTGCCAACCGTCCAATTTTATCCCACTTGATAGATCTGTTTCCTGCTGATGCTGAGTTTGTCATAGCACTGGGTTACAAGGGGGAACTGATTCGCGAGTTCTTGAAACTGGCATATCCGAAACGGACATTTTTCTTTGCAGATGTACATCCTTTTGAAGGCCCGGGCTCAGGCCTCGGTCTCAGCGTATTATGCTGTAGAGATTATTTGAAGGAGCCGTTTGTTTTTTGTTCTTGCGACACACTGGTTGATGAACCTATTCCTGTCCCGGATCATAATTGGATGGGATATGCCAGCGTGGATAACCTGTTTCACTATCGCACCCTGCGCCTTCAAAATGGGCAAGTGAAAGAAATTTGCGAGAAGGGTGCCGAAGGGCCGAATCTTAAAGCATACATCGGACTGGCTGGAGTTTACAATCATGTGGCGTTCTGGGCAGCCATGGAATCCGGAGACGCGACAATGATTAATACGGGCGAATCCCATGGCATGCGTGCATTGCTGGAACACAATGTGCGGACTGTTCCATTTACCTGGTGGGATACGGGGAACCCTGATTCCCTTGCAATGACTCGCGAACGGCACCGTCAGCCTGATGCACCCAACATACTGGATAAGCCCAACGAGGCGATCTGGTTTGTGAATAATACAGTGATCAAATTTTCTGCAGATAAAGATTTTATAAGCAATAGAGTCAAACGGGCATCATATCTTGAAGGGTTTTGTCCGCAAATACTTGACTCCACATCGAATATGTATAAATACGCCCTGGTACAGGGCGCAATCTTGTCGGAAATAATAAATCTGCCGCTTTTTGAAAAACTATTGAAATGGTGTGAAACCTTTTGGACCAGAACAACGCTTAGCGCAGAAGATAATGATAGGTTTCATAAAAACTGCTTGCGTTTTTACCGCGATAAAACGGAAGAGAGAATACAATTGTTTTACCATACCTTTGGAAAGCAAGATGGCATCGAGCGAATCAATGGGCGCGAGATGCCAACACTCCGTGCTTTGCTGGATAAGGTGGATTGGAACTGGCTTGCCGAAGGCCTTCCTGGAAGGTTCCATGGCGATCTCCATTTCGAGAACATCCTTTACTGTTCAGCGGATGACCGGTTTGTGTTCTTGGATTGGCGCCAGGAGTTCGGGGGGTCATTGACGACCGGGGATATTTATTATGATCTCGCGAAGCTCTTGCATGGCTTAATCATTTGTCATGAGTTAATTGTAAAAAATATGTTTTCTGTAGAATGGACCGAGGAGGAAATTAAATATGATTTCCTGAGAAAGAATGTTCTGGTTGAATGCGAAATGAGATTTACTAATTTTCTGCGCGAAAAAGGCTATCAGATAGATCGTGCCCGCCAACTGACTGCGCTTATATTTCTTAACATAGCGGCGTTGCACCATTATCCATACTCCCTCTTGTTGTTTTGTTTAGGCAAAAGCATGTTGTTCGATTTGTTGAAGAAGACAAAATGACAAACAATTTAATCAGATATAAAAGCATTCTTACTGGACAGCCTAATCTTGAAAGGCTTTACGAGCTAAAGAAATTTCCGGTTTTCATTGGGTGCAGTGAGTCGCCACAAAATAATGATCTATTTGAAGATATGAAATGGGATATTTGCAGAGATTCCGGGATTATTCAGCTTCACAACCTAATACAATTGAACATTATTTATTCTGGGTATCATTCTGAAGCAATAGGGGGGATATGGTCCAAACATCTTGAAGCTTTTCTATGTTTCTTGTCTGAATTTCGGCCAAATAAGATATTAGAGATTGGCGGTTCAAACGGTACTTTGGCGCTTCAGTATACCAAAGAAAATAAATCTGCAAAATGGACGATAATTGAGCCCAATCCTGCTTTTAAGGGTAACGCTGAAATTAACGTTGTAAGCGGCTTCTTTGGTGAAAGCGAAGGGTTAATAACTAATTTTAATGACACTGACACTATTGTACATTCCCATACATTGGAGCATTCTTATGATCCAGGCAAATTCATAAAATCGATTTCGAGTTTTCTTAAGATAGGCGGGAAAAGCATTTTTTCCGTCCCAAATCTGTATCAATATTTAAAAAATAGATTTATTAATACTATAAACTTTGAGCACACATGTTTTTTAACAGAGCCATTTATCGATTATCTCTTACAAAGAAACCAGTTAAAGATTATAAAAAAAAGATATTTTGAAGAGCATAGCGTGTTTTATGCTGTGGAGAAAGTTAACTGTTTAAAAATTCCGGAATTACCAAATAAGCATTCAGAGTATAAGACTTTATATTTAGATTGCATGTTGTTTTATGATGAAGAAGTTAATCGGTTAAACTCGTTAATTGATGAGTTTAACGGAGATATATTTTTATTTGGAGCACATGTGTTTTCTCAATTCTTGATTTACAAAGGATTGCGATCAAAAAAAATTGCAAAGGTCATTGATAACTCAAAGCTTAAGACAGGCAAGAGGTTATACGGAACCAATCTTTTTGTTGAACTACCCGAAATCACAGTTGGAAAGAAAAATATTGCTGTAATATTGAAAGCAGGGGCATACCAGGAAGAGGTTAAAAAGCAATTATTAGAAATAAATCCTGCTATAAAAATATGGGAATAATTTCAGACTATTACAGGCCAACCACTTAATAAGAACGATCAATGAGATTAGTTTTACATAATCCGCAAAAGGTTAACTTCGTTGGCAAAACGGTTCAAGATTGGCTAACAAGAGGGAAGGCGCCTGCTAAATATGAATATTTGCAAAAATACATAAGAGAAAAGAAGGCAATTGTATACTGTGATGAATTTGGGTCTTCACTGGGTTTTGGTTTTCTTAGGCGGGCTCGTTTAACCATTGCCGTTAGAATAGCGGAGATATTAGAAATATATTTGTGGCTTTGCATAAATAACATCAATCCATTTAAGGTAAAAATAATATTTGATTCAAGCCGAATTAAACGTGATGATATATTTTTATCATTTACGCATTTTTATCTGGATAATGAAGGCGAGGTCAGTAAAAAGCTGATAGCTTTATCTTGCATTAAGGTTTTCATGCTTTCGCACTATATGTTTCACCCCTCGACTATTTCAAAAAACATAGAAAGAGGCGGGGCGCATTTTCTTGTCGCTGAAAATAATTTAAGCAAGAACAGCTTGTTTTTTAAAAAATATTTCCCTGGCTATTTAAAAGATATATATACCCTTCCGTTTTGTTATAAAAACCGGTTTAAAAAAAACAGCACCTTTGCGTCACGTAAAAACAAGTGCTTGGCAACGGGTAGCGTTCAAAATCTTAACATACAAGAGGAAGCATTTCGAGAAATGTGTGAATTTTACAAGGTTGATACATTTCATCCAATGCGACAAGCCATATATTTTAATAAGCACAAGATTACAGATTATATTGACAGCTTTATTTCTAATATCAACGAAGATACAGGGCCGGCCTTGGAGAAAGTAAAAAAGCCTTCAGGAAACAAGTTAAACAGGATTTA
>JAVCCS010000006.1 GCA_030765365.1 Candidatus Theseobacter exili | reverse complement strand
GTTGAATTTTTAAAGGATTGTTATTTATGAGTAAGTTTTCTGGAATGCATTACTAAATATAAATATGCTATTAAGACAACAAATTAGTTTTAAAAATAATTTAAGGTTATGTAGCACTTTATAGCAAATTTTCTTTACCCTTAAAACACATTGTTGTACTCTTCTTGCTTTATCGTCGCAAATAAAATTTGTGGATATATAAATAGTAGATCATTAACAAAAATGGAGATTTTATGAAAGTTTTAGTTACGGGCGGTTGCGGTTTTTTAGGATCTCATGTTTGTGAGTTTTATACAAAAAAAGGAGCAGAAGTCATATCTTATGACAATATGACTAAACATGAATTAAAAAGAACGGGCTTTGCAGCAGAGGGTGTAAGAGATTATAACTGGAATTATCTTAAAGGCCTTGGTGTAACAATGGTAAAAGCAGATATACGAAACTCCGGTGAGTTACTTGAATGCGCCAGAGGATGTGACTATATTGTGCATACAGCTGCTCAACCGGCAATGACTATTGGCTGGGAAGATCCTGAATTGGACATAACAACTAATGTCATGGGAACTTTCAACGTATTGGAAGCTGCTAGACAATTGCAGATTCCTGTAGCCTGTTGTGCAACCATTCATATATATGGGAACAAAATAAACGACAGTCTGCAAGAAGCCGCAGACAGGTATGTAAGGGATCCGGAAGGAATAGATGAGAATTATCCTACCCTGGAAGGAACTTTAACTCCATTACATGCGTCAAAGGCAGCCGGTGATACATACGTAAAAACTTATATTGATACCTATAAGCTGGAAGCTGCAAGTTTCAGGCTTACAGGAATATACGGCACCAGGCAGTTCGGTGGAGAAGATCACGGCTGGGTTGCTAATTTTGCAATCAGAAGTGTTCTTGACTGGCCTCTGAAAATATTTGGCACCGGTAAACAGGTAAGAGATATTCTTTATGCTACAGATATTTGTGAGGCTTTCGATTTATTTTATAAAACAAGGAAAGCCGGAATATATAATATAGGCGGTGGACCTGTAACAGCGATATCTCTTTTACAATGTATAGATATTCTAGGAAATATTATGGGTAAAAAACCTGAAGTTAATTTTGAACCGGAAAGACATGGAGATTTAAGCTATTTTATCTGTGATAATACCAAGGCAAAAAATGAGTTGGGATGGTCTCCAAAGATAATGCCGCAGGATGGAATAGAAACGCTTATAAACTGGATTGTTGAAAACAAAGAATTATTTATTGAAGGAAAATGAATATGAAGGCAGTTATTTTAGCGGCCGGAAGAGGCAGCCGGGTAAACGAGATTTCCGAATCCATAAATAAATGCATGATAGAGGTAGGAGATAAACCATCAATTCAGTACAGCTTTGATAATGCTGTTAAAATTGATGTAAGTGAAATTATAGTTATTATTGGTTACCAGGCAGAGGGGATTATCAACTACTACGGTAACAGCTATAATGGAAAAAAAATAAAATACGTTATTCAGGAAACTCAAAGGGGTCTTGTTCATGCGATTGAATGTGCAAAATCTGCAATTGACGGAGGTGATTTTATTCTGATGCTGGGAGATGAGATCCCAATAGGGCCTCATCATCAGGATATGATGGCTGAGTTTAAAAAAGGTGATGTTTTTGCTCTTTGCGGAGTTTTAAATGTCAAGGATACTAACTATATTAAAAGAACGTATACAGTTTTTCATGGAGAAAATGACAGGATTTTCAGGCTTATTGAAAAACCTCGCAATCCGACCTCAGATATTATGGGAACAGGCAATTGTGTATTTAAAAATGAAATATTGGACTATATTGATATAACTCCTATACATTACCAAAGAAAAGAAAAGGAGCTTCCCGATTTAATTCAATGTGCGATTGATGAAGGAAAGATCGTTAAAATGTTTCATTTATGTTCTCATTACGTGAATCTTAATTCAATGGAAGATGTTAAATTGGCAACAGAATTAATATCTAAAGGATAATAGTATGGCATGGAACAAGCATAGTGATTATCTGGTGATAATTCCCGCATACAATGAAGAAGACACAATAGCCGAATTAGTAACCAGGGCAAGTAAATATTGTGATGTATGTGTTGTTAACGATTGCAGTAAAGATTCGACGCTTAAGATCCTGGAACGGTTTGAAGATATTAAAATAATCAATCATGAGGTCAATACGCATATTCCGGGAGCAATCCTTGACGGGATGAGATTTGCTGTTGAGAGCGACTATAAATATGCTATAACCATGGATGCTGGGTTGAGCCACAACCCTGATGAAATCCCACGTTTTATCGATCATGATTTTGCAGATCTTGTGCTTGGAGAAAGAACTAATAAGACAAACACACCTTTGTTCAGAAGGCTCTTAAGTCTTGTAGGTAATTTTATATATAATGCTTGTCTTGATTTCCCGCGCAGTTTATTTAAAAGAAAATACTATAAGGATATTTCTTCAGGATTCAGGAGATATTCATGTGAGGCTATGAAAGTGCTTATTTCAAAGCCCATGAGAAGCCGCTCTTTTGACTTTCTTTTTGAAAGTATGATGATAATTTACAGGAACAAATTAACTATTGCCAATGCCTATATCACTTATGATTTTTCAAATAGCTCGCTAAACAGTAGGGTCGTCAAGGATTGTTTAGCAATGTGCATGAAGACTATTCTAAAATGTAACTGATCGCTGGTAAATAATTTGATTTTTAAATCATGTTATTCCGTACAGATATTAAATATTTGGTTTTTACTTTTTATTTTACAATTTTTCACAATAGTTATATTTTCCCCTGCTGTGTCAATAACCTTTCGTTTGTTGTAGAATTTGAAATGGTTCTTTGCATTATCGTTTATTTCTATACTGAAATTTTCTCTTTTAACAATATCTATATCTTTGTGAAACTGTTTTGTCATACGAGTTTGCTTTAAAACAATTTTAGTAAAAACTAAAGATGTATTAGCTATCATTGTGACTAACACTGCAAGTACGAAACACTTTAACCAGGATTTTCTCAACCTATAATATATACCCAACTCTATTAGTCCAACTACAAGCCAGGTTTGTGGAGCTAATCTGGCCCACCAACAAGCTGAAGTAGAAAAGATTGTTGCTGCTATGATCAAAACAAGTATGCAGAAAACTCCATCTCTTAATAAAAATAGTTGAAGCAGTGCAATGATAAAAACACCTGAAAAAAGAGGCCCAAAGCCAGCAAACCTGGCTTCAATTCCAGGAGCAGGCTCTAAGGTGGAAAAAGGCATTGATAGAACCGGTTTCATATATTCACTTTTATCGTGCACTGAAAATGTTGAGATAATGAATTTACAGAATCGGTTTTTTGAAATGAAATCAGGACATGCCATTTTAGATATTATATTTGGGGATCTAGGTTGATAAACAGGATAGAAAGGATTCTTTTTCTCAACTACATTTGATACATATGGATTGAACCCAATAACCGCTAGGGAAAAAAGGCCTGATATAATCGTTAATAATATGAGTTTTTTTGGAATATTCTTCTTATATAATATATAAAAGGCAATTAGTAAGGTTGTAAAAATAACTGAGTATACAAGACCGGTAAACTTCAGATTGATAAGGAATGGCAGTATTAAAATTGCCTGATATAAACTTTTTTTCTGATTGAAGAGGAAATAATCAGTTAAAAGTATGGCATATACAGTAAAAGTTGATGCTAGAAGACCGTCAACGAATCCTGAAAAAATCTGAACAGCTGAAATTGGATTGAATGCAATAGCTATTGCAGCAACAAATGAAGCAAATCTTTTACCATTAAATAATTTATAAATAAAACTTAACGAAGTAGTAAAAGAAAGAAAGAGCATCAGTACATTAAGACATTTTCCGGTTTCAATATTTTTAAACAAGTTATAGAATCCTGCAGATAAGTACCATTGAGCCTTAGTATAATGATCTATTACCCTAGTAGTTGGTATAATGCAATATTCGTAATTCCAATTACATAAGTGCCAATCATAAATTGGATTCCAGCCATCTGCTAGTGCAATAACTGCAGGGCCGTGATATGCTCGTGAATCGTAGAATATATCTATATGATTTATTGATATGAAAAGAGAAATAGAAAATATTAAAAAAATAAATATGCTTGAAATACCAATGATTTTATAGTCGTTATTGCTTTGCCAGTGAAAAGCTAGGATAAAACATGAAATAAAGGAAAGAGGAACATTTAACGGTGATATTGATAGTCCTAGCAAAAACAGCAATATTGTTATTGAAAGGTAGACGGTGGGAAATAGTATCAGAAAATCTTTTGTGAAATTGATAGATTGAAATACAGTTTTTATATTTGGTCTTTGTGTTTAGTTTACAAATATTTAAGCTTATAATTGTATGTTAAGCTTTAATTGTTGTATATTTGTTTATGTGAATTTGTTTGGAGTTTAAAGATAAATGTTTATTTTACTGATTTAATAAATAATATGTTTTTTTGCGTAAAATTTGATAACTATTTGTATTAATGAGAAAGATATTATCGAAATGAAAAAGAGGATTATTGCTGAATCGCTAATTTTTCAACCAGTGAGATAAGTCTGTTTCAAGTAACAGTTCCAGCTTCAGAATATCTTCTCTATAGAACTCGATCAAATCCTTCCGGATTTTAGAAGTCAGCTGGCTGTCATGAAAGGTTTTTTCGGCAAGCGGCCTGATTGCTTTTTTTACGCTCACAGGTATCGCTGTCAGTAAGTGTTTTATGACTGGATATCCCGATAAAATGTTAATCTTATCGTTTTTTTCGCTAACGTTATATTTTTTAGATATATCAGGCTTAAAGGTGCTGTCAACTCCGATCAATTCAAATATGTTAGAAAGCAGCCCATATGGACGATGTATCAGTTCTTCATATAAGAAAAAATGGACTTGGTCAGGAAAAAGACCAAGGTATTTTTCAACCTGATTTGAATAAAGTCCAAGACTAAGGTAATGTCGATCACCAGTCAGTTTTCCGTTTTTCCGGCTTTTAAACTCTGATTTAATACAATATCTGAATGATCTGTTTTCGATATTTCTGTTTACATACATCCGGTATTGTGAGTAAGCTCTATCGATTGGATTCCTTAATATTCCGATCAAAACAACTTCCGGAATATAAGATTTGATCTTTTCAGCAGCGTATGGATTGTCAAGATGAGCTGTAGAAGCTTCCCCTATGGCTTTTTCGTCTTTTACAGAAGAAAAAAGGCGTTTATAATCATCGATATTATTCGTAAGCTTCAAAGACCAGCGACGAAGCGCTTTTTCCTTTGCATCCTCAGGAATGACGCGATCGCAGTATGGAAAAAAAGTAGGTTCCTTTACCGGACACATAAAAACATCAGGATGTTGTGCTAGATACCTGGTTAGAGAAGACGTTCCTGCCTTATTTGCGCCAATTATCATGAATGTGGGTAAGTTCACTAAACCTCCTTGCTACACCTTATAAGCTTTACGAATAACTGTTGCTACGTAATTAATTAATCTGAAGCATTGTAAGCAATTTTTAAAAAAGAAGTAATAAAAAGTTTTATAGAAGCTGAAAAACTATCACTTAATGAGAATTGAGATTTATTGCTATAAGGCAGCTGTTTTCAATTAATGAACCCAAATTTCAATTTAGCACTTTTTTTGTATAAATTATTCAGGAATATGGTTATTTTATTTAAAGGCAGGTTGATGGCAAGGTTTAACTAATAGTTTTTTTGTATATAATGACCTGAAGGTTCAGGTAAAAGTAATTCTGGGTGTTTAAAAATGGGAAAAGCTGAAAAATCTCAAGTGATATTAGTCCTTGGAATGCACCGTTCTGGCACTTCTCTTGTCGCTCAACTCATTAATGGAGCTGGGGCTTATTTTGGGGATAAGTTAATGCTCCCTAATTATGCAAATATTGAGGGCTTTTGGGAGGATCTGAGACTCGTTGAACTAAATGATCAAATTCTTTTAGAGATTGATTCGAAGTGGATGTCTCCACCAGAACTGGATTATGATCAATATCTGCCTGTTTTGAATAAAAAATTTCAAGCCAGGGCCATAGATTTAATTTCGGAAATGGACAAGGAAGGTAAGGTTTGGTGTTGGAAAGATCCCAGATTTCCAGTTTTACTTAAATTCTGGGAACCCTTGCTGTGTGATCGAGATCTTATTTGTATTGTTCCTGTTAGAAATCCAGTTGAAATAGCCCATTCTTTATTATCGCGTGATGATATTCCAGTAACTGCTTCCTTCCTTATCTGGGAAAGAACGTATTTGGAGTTGCTTAAGTTTACTAATAGAAATAAAAAAACAATCTTTATTGATTACGATAGGTTAGTTTCGGATTCGTTTAACCAGGTTAATATTTTTGCTGAGAGGTTATCAATGATGACGGAGTTGGAACTTTCTGAAGAAAAACTGGAGATAATGCATGCTGCTGTTAAACCTGATTTAAGGCACCATATCTGCAGCTTAGACCAGAGTGTCATGACACTTTCTCAGATTAATCTGCAAAAGTATTTGAAGGAGCTATGTCTTGGAGGAAAAACAAAAGAAATTAAACCCAAAATTTATCTGGGTTGGAAAGAGTATTTGAATTCCATCAAATTTAAGGAGAGATATAAGGAATTTATTGCACAAGTTGACGATAAAAATTTAGAACTTAAAACTTTAACCGAATCCAATAATCAATTAAACGCTACAAATGAGAAGTTAGAAGAAAAGAACAATCAATTAAACGCTACAAATGAGAAGCTGGAAGAAAAGAACAATCAATTAGGTGGGATAAATTCAGCGTTAGTTCAACAGAAAACAAGAATTACTAAAGAGAAAGAAGAACTTAATAATAAGCTGGAGCTTTTATATAAAACAAAATTATGGAAAATAGCGAAGTTCCTTCAGGGAATTGTAGAATTGCTGACAAGATTGATACATCCTTTCAAGACATGGCGATTATTGAAAACAGCATTTGTTATTAGAGACAGTGGCCTTTGGGATAGAAGTTATTACTTTAAGACATATCCCCATTATTTATTAGTGAAATATTTTGCAGTAATTCATTACTTGTTTTTTGGAACGAAAGAGGGACGCAATCCGAATCCTTTGTTTGATACCGGATACTATCTTGAAGAGAACCCGGACGTTGCACAGACTGGTATTAATCCATTGCATCATTATATTAAATACGGAGCGAAAGAGGGAAGGAACCCAAATCCTCTGTTTGATACCGTGTATTATCTCGAAGAGAACCCGGACGTTGCACAGACTGGTATTAATCCATTATATCATTTCATTGAATACGGAGCGAAAGAGGGAAGGAACCCAAATCCTCTGTTTGATACCGTGTATTATCTCGAAGAGAACCCGGACGTTGCACAGACTGGTATAAATCCATTATATCATTTCATTGAATACGGAGTGAAAGAGGGAAGGAATCCGAATCCTCTATTTGATATTGAGTTTTATCTGCATTCCAACAGGGAAGCGAAGGCAAGCGGTCTAAATCCATTAAGCTATTTTATCCTAAACGGAATGAACGGAAACAGAGAATTCAGTCGGGTTTTTTCCGGCATAAACTATTATAAAGCGAATCCTGATATCGCTCAAAAGCAGATTAATCCGCTGGAGCATTATTTAAGATATGGAATTAAAGAAAAACGACCACTTTTCCCAAGAATTAAAGAAAAGGGATGCTATGAGTGTGAAAAATTTTATAGATTTGACAATTGTGATATAAAACTACTCGCATTTTACCTGCCACAGTTTCATCCAATCCCGGAAAATGATGAATGGTGGGGTAAAGGTTTTACTGAATGGACAAATGTTACTAAAGCTAGACCATTATTTAACGGACATTATCAACCAAGGCTGCCTGGAGAATTCGGTTTTTATGATTTAAGACTTGTTGACGTAATGAAAAGACAGGTTGAACTTGCAAAGCAATATGGTATTCATGGTTTTTGTTTTCATCATTACTGGTTTTCAGGAAAACGGCTTTTGGAAACTCCTGTTGATAATCTGTTGAAGCATCCTGAGATTAATTTGCCGTTTTGCTTATGCTGGGCAAACGAGAACTGGTCAAGAGGCTGGGATGGTTCTGAAGAAGAGATTTTAATAGCCCAAAATCACTCTTCTGAAGATGACGTTGCTTTTATAAAGGATATCGAAAAATATTTCAGAGATTCAAGGTATATCCGTGTTGCTGGAAAACTGCTTTTAGTTGTTTACAGAGCCAGTATATTGCCTGAGCCCAGGGCTACTGTAGAACGGTGGAGAGAGCATTGCCGCAAAGCGGATTTAGGAGAATTGTATCTTGTAGCGGTGCAGTCTTTTGGAATAACTGATCCACATACTTACGGCTTCGATGCAGCTGTGGAATTTCCTCCACATACTTACGGCTTCGATGCAGCTGTGGAATTTCCTCCACATACTTACGGCTTCGATGCAGGTGTGGAATTTTCTCCACATCAACCCTCTTTTTTAAAGACATTGCATATAGAAGATATTGTTGATAATTTTACCGGCAGGATTAGAGATTATAATACATTGGCAGATATCTATATTAATAAGGAAAAATCTGATTATTTGTGTTTTAAAACGGTTTCTCCTTCCTGGGATAATACTTCTCGTCGCAACAAGCGCGCTTTGTTATACACTGGATCTACTCCCGATAATTATCAGAGATGGCTTTTAGAGGCTTGTCGTTTTACAGTAAAGAATTATAAGAAGGAAGAGAGATTTGTTTTTGTTAATGCCTGGAATGAATGGGCTGAAGCCGCATATTTGGAGCCAGATCGTAAGTACGGCTATGCTTTTCTTAACAAAACTGCAGAAGTGCTTAAACAGTTTTCAAGGAACAAATAATTTTTTTACTAAAGATTGCTTTCTACTATTATCCATTTTTCCGGTGGTGGAATACTAACAGTTGTTTTAACTGATGAAATATCTAATTTTTGAGAGTTCAAGCGTAAATTCTGTAAAAGTATACCATCATGATCCAATTGTGAATATTGCTCTTTAAGTCTTTTTCTAGCGTTACTTAATAATTCGTAATCTTGAGAATTTATTTCCGTTAGATGTTCAAGATATTGTTTTCCGATAAGATCTTGAATAAGTTCATAGTTATTTCCTGTTTTGTTTTCAGAATTTTGATTTTGCTTAATATATGCAGGATCAAAATGGATGCTGTGTTTTTTTAGTTTTGATTTCAGAACGATCAAGCTTTGATCAAATAAATCTATTGTATCTACTACAATATTCTTATTAAAAAGCATTGATATTGCAGCATTAATGTCTGCATGCTATCCCCCATTCTTTTTTATTGTTTCCTCATTTTGAGGAGTACAACATTTTGCTTGCCAGTTGTGCCAGATACTATTGGGCATATTTAGCCAGAAATCGCAGTAAGAACGGAAATCTGATTTTCTAGCAATTGAGCCTGATAGAGTATTGTCAGTTCTCCTTAGATCAAATTTATACATGGAATAAAACTTTTCCACGGGATTCCTCAGAATCGTTACATGGATTTTTGCCCACAAATGAGTTGGTTCCGGTAGGGGAGATGAATGGGAGGAGGTTGCTTTATGGTGAGGGTGCTGTTCAAGAACCTTTTTCAAATGTTTAGGTAGAAGTCTAATGTTGGAATTAGCTTTTTCCCCTTCAATATACACTATCTGAGAGGGGAAGTTTTTTTGTAATATTCAGTCGATAGTTGTTCCTGCGTTCTTGAAAATATGATGATGCATTATAATTGTTTGCAAGAAACTATGTCCTAAAATATTAGCAATATTTTAAAAATTACAAATTCAGTTCAAGATTGTCAAATAATTTAATAAGTTTCTTTTTCACTGTATTTCTGGAAAAATTTTCTTTTGCAAATGCTAAACCGTTTGTTGAAAGATTTTCCCACTGTTTTTTATTGTTATAGATAGAAGTTATTGCCTCAGCCATATCTGTGGGATTATCTGCAACAAGCAAATGCTTATCATGTACTAAACCTGTCCCTTCTATTCCTATGGATGTGGATACACAGGGTACTCCATAGGAAAGACTGGTAATAACTTTACCTTTAATTCCAGCGCCGTATCGAAGTGGTGCTATTGAAAGTCGGCAATGATGAAAGATACTGTCAAGATTGGGAACATGTCCTTTAATGATAATATTATCGCATTGTAATGATCGAACTTCTTTAGGTGCATTGCTGCCCACCACAAGAAGTTTACATCCAGGTAATTTTGCTTCAATCAGTGGCCAGATTTGGTTCGCAAAATAACAAATAGCATCTACATTGGGATGATGGTAGAAAAAACCTACAAAGACAATGTCTGACCTATTATGATATTCAGATCGGTATTCAGAAATTTTTTTACATACTGGGACGACAGCAGTTGATATCTCTGGATCAATTTCCTTGATCAGTTGTTTTTCATATTGACTTAATAAAATAGTTTTATTTGCTTTTTGCATTAATTCTAGTTCATATTTTTTTATTTCATTGGCTTTTTTCAAAAGCAGTTTAGATCCCGTTATTTCTGCTTTTCTTTGCATACGCAGGAATGTCAAATCTACTGTATCAAAAACAACTTTAGCCTGAGGCGCGTATTGAAGGACTGTATCAATATAATCTTTTGCTATTTCAGCTCTATAGAGAATAACCGCATCAAACCTATATCCGGTTTTTTCGATATATTCAGTAGCAGAAATGCAATATGGCAAGTAAATACATTCAATCCCCATTTTTTGAATTGATTCAGAATATCGACCAAAATACATCATGTAATTTGTTGGTAAGAAAGTAATATGAACCCCCATTTTGCTTAGAATATGCATATAATCATAAACGTCTGCAGAACCTCCGTCATGATCCGGCATAGGGGTTCTATAATCAATCATTAGTATTTTCCATTTAGGTTGTTGATTCTCAAAACAGGTTGGTTTTAAATTAGGTTTTGAATAAGAAGAAAGAATGTGCTTCCAGCGAGAAACAAATTTCGGCCGGTTTACCGTTTGATATCTTTTCATGCCATTGTTAAGATCTCGGCTGGAAGTAATCCCCTCGAAATGAATAACACGGGAAAACGGCTGGTATACGACTCTGTATCCTGATTGTCTTACTCTGAAAGCAAGATCGGTATCCTCATAATAGCCCGGGGAAAATATAGGATCAAATCCATGTAATTTTTCCCAAAGTTTGCGGGTTAGCATAATACTGGCTCCGGAACAGTAGTCCACATCCCTGGTAAAAGAGAATTCAGGCTTATCCGGTATCTCACCGTTTCCGTAATTACATCCGGATCCATCCGACCAGATAATTCCGCC
>JAVCCS010000120.1 GCA_030765365.1 Candidatus Theseobacter exili | reverse complement strand
TTATATTTTTGTTTTTTCCCTGAAATCCACCGCCTATCCTTATTATTCCACCGCCGTCTATTCCGCTTCCATCTATTAAGGATCCTGCTTCAATCAGTATCTCTTCTCCTTCTATTACTATGACGCCGCCTGCTCCGCTTTCAAGCGCTTTTGCACTTGTTGTGCTATCCTCTGCTATTACCACGTTCTCTTTAGCGCTTATCTTTATTGTTCCCCCGCCAGCTTTTATGCCGTCAGCAGTTATATCACCCATCTGCTTTACCTGCGTACCCCCAACAACTATGTTACCGCCTTTTTTTCCTTTTAATACTATCTGGCCTTCATTAACTATCCTGCCTATTTCCAGGTTTACATCTTCTACTACTTCTTCTACCTCTTTATCCACGTCCACTACATCTTCAGTATCTGAAGAGGTATCCCCTTCGTCACTTGATGAATCGCCTGTATCACCCTCTGCATCTTCTTCACTATCTTCATCTCCAGAAGAAGCTTCTTCACCATCGGTTACTTCTTCGGAATCTTCCGCGCCTGCTTCGTCTTCTACGCTGTCTGCGTCTGTTTCTTCACCGTCTATCACAAGGCGTATCTCGCCGCCTGCTATCGTGTCTATCAATACTGAATCTTTTCCTGCTCCCAATACCACTTCACGCGCACTTATTCTTCCTTTGTTCTTCACGGACCCTCCAACAAGATACACCGACCTTCCAGATATCGATCCCTTGTTTGTTACTGTTCCATTTCCGCCACTGAAAAACATTCGCCCGCTTAAAAAATCTCCGTCACTCATGTTCATTGCCGACGCTATCAACGCTCCCACATTCACTCGCGCACTCGATGTGAACAGAATCCCGTTTGTGTTTATCAAATACACCATCCCGTTTGCCAGCAGTTTTCCCGCTATCTCACTGGCTCCGCCTCCTACTACCCTGTTTAATATTGCAGATCCCTTGCTCGGCTGTACAAACTCTACCGTCTCAGGCCTGTCTATATTAAAACTGTTATATTCTACGATAGCTTTCCCTGACTTTTGTTTGATCTTCAGGTAATCTCCGTCTTCTTTGAACTTCACTTCTCCGTGTCTTACGTTCTCTCCACGGGGCAGCGCCAGTGCCGGTTCACAAAACATCACCAGCACCTGCAGTACCATCATCAGACGGAAAAACATCCATCCCAGATGTTTCTGGAAGTGTGCTATCGTCTTCATTTAATTTTCTCCTGAATACTTTTATATGAGTGCGCGGTTCTCTTTTTCTATTAGAAATATATATATCTTTTTCAATTCCCAGCCAACTCCAGTCACAACAGTTTTTGCACGTTAAATATTTGAGTGGCTAAGCCTCTCCTTGAAGCTATTGATTTTATCAGAAATAAACAGGCCGGGCAAACTATAAATAGGCACGGAATGACGTTGAAGAATAAAAGAAGAGATCTTTAATTACTGTAATAAAAAAGAGCTGCTATTTTTCGGGATTTACAACTTCAGAGATCCGTTTAAGGACACGGATAATTTCCTTGTCGCCAGGTTTCAGCTTTAATGCTTCTTCCATCTGTTCTTTTGCTTTCAGATAAGCTCTGATTTTTAAATATGTATTTGCAAGGTTACAGCGGGGAAGACTATTCCACGGAGAGATCTCAATGGCTTTAAGATATTGAGGGATAGCCTCCCTGAACTGCCCATTCATCTCGTAGCAAAACCCGAGGTTGTTATGCCCGTCAAAGCTTTCAGGATCAATCTCTACGGCCTTTTTGCAATATACTATACCTTCGTCAACATTTCCTAACGTTGCAACAAGGGCGCCTTTCTCAGCATTTGCAAAAGCTATTTCGGGATCCAGATCAAAAGCAATATCCAGATTTTCTTTAGCCTTGTCATAGTCGCCCTGTTTACGGTAACAGATTGCCTTGTTTACATACACTGTGGCGAATTCAGAATCTATTTCAATAGCTTTGTCATAATACTCCATAGCTTTATCGTAATCAGATTTCTGCTGGTAATACCATCCAATATTATTTATTACGGCAGGATCTTCGGGATCAAGTTTATGAGCCAGGGTAAACTCTTCGAATGCCTCCTCCAGCATGCCCATACTTTTATAAACATTTCCAAGACCGTCATGAACCATTGGATCCTCGGGATTATATGATGCAGCTTTTTTGAAATACTTTACTGCCAGCTCATATTCATCTTTTTCCTTATAGCACTGTGCAAGGTGCTGATATACTTCCTTGTTTTCAGGATCTATCCTTAATACTTCCTTAAACCCCTTAATTGCCTCATCAACCATACCGCTGTTTGCCTTGCGATCCGAAAGGTTTATCAATTCAAGGACTTTAATCATATCCCTGGGAACAGGTTCTTTTGAGTCTTTATTAAAATCACCCTGAATGTAGCCGAGACTCATTAATTTTGCCTTTGTATCCTCATCCATCTTTACCTTTGTCTCTTTTGATTCGGGAGCCGATGTTTTTTTCAAAAATTTTTCCAGAGCCCTATCCATCTTTTTAAGTATGCCAGGTTTGTCTTCAGCAAGATTAACCAGCTCCAGGGGATCTTCCCTTATGTTATATAACTCGGGCTGTGGAGATTTTATGTATTTCCATTCCTCTGTACGCAGAGAATGAAGAGGACTCCAGTTATAACGCAAATGAGCATAAAGAGATTCACCGTAAGCAATTAAATTCAGTGATCTGATTTTTTTTACTATAAGTTTAATAAGACTTTTGCCCTGTATTTCTCTGTTCTTCTTAATATGAAGCAGGTCAAGTATAGTGGGCATAACATCCACAAGCCGCACCTGACTTTCAACGGTTTTACCCTCAGGGATTACACCGGGCCATGAAAAAATCAACGGAACTTTTAATGTTGAATCATAAATAAACACCGCGTGCCCCGATTCATCGTGCTGTCCAAGCCCTTCCCCGTGATCAGCGGCAAAAACTATTAGAGTGTCTTTTTCAAGTCCAAGGTTTTTAAATTCTGCAAGCAGTTTCCCTATGTATTCATCCGTGTACGCAATCTCTCCATCATAAAGATTATCCTTGTATATTTCCTTATAGGGACTTGGCGGTTCGTATATGGTATGAGGATCATAATAATGAACCCAGAGAAAAAAACGGTCATCCTTGTTGAGTTTCAGCCATTCCAGGGCTTTCTGCGTCACCTCGGAAGCGGTTCTTTCACCTTCAATCATTCTTACAACTTTTTTCTTCTTCCTTCTTTCCTTACTGTCGGTATCATCATCGTAAACGTCAAAACCCTGGTCAAGCTTCAGATGCTTATTTAATACAAAGGTGCTGACAAATGCTGCGGTTTTATATCCGTAATCTTTGAGCCTTTCCGCAAGGGTAACCGCAGATTCATCCAGAATATATGTTCCGTTATCTCTTACCTCATTGTACTGAGGATATGTTGAAGTAAACAAACTGCAGTGAGAAGGAAAAGTGAGGGGAACCTGTGAAAGGGTATCTTTAAACAAGATCCCTTTTTCTGCAAGGCTGTCGATATTAGGAGTTTTTATCTTATCATACCCGTAACATCCAAGATGATCACTGCGCAAGGTGTCGACAATTATAAAAAGCACATTCGGACGATGCCTTGTCTTATCTTTTTTTGCAAAAAAAGTAATACTTATTAAACAGGCTATCGCCGCAAGAACTATAATAAATAATGACTTTTTAAATAAATTCACTGAAAAACCCTTTTTTTTGTGTTGTTATTTTTATCGGATACAAGGAAAATTGTCAAATTACATTTACTATATTATTCTTATGTGTGTTAATTTTTTGCGTTTACCGATTTTATCTTAAGGAAAGATATGGATCATATTAAGGAACTTGAAAATAAAAGCATTTATATAATCCGTGAAGCGTACAGCCGTTTCAGAAACATTGCTCTTCTGTGGTCTATCGGTAAAGATTCTACAGCAATGCTCTGGATAGCAAGGAAAGCATTTTTCGGAAAAATCCCCTTTCCTGTGGTTCATATCGATACCGGGTACAAATTCCGGGAAATCTACTCATTCCGGGATAAGTACAGCAAGGAATGGGATCTGGATCTTAGTATCAGCCGGAATGAAAAAGCCATAAAATCCGGAATGGGCCCGGATAAAGAAAAACTTGAATGCTGTAACGCCCTTAAAACAGAAGCTCTGAAAATGACTATAAATGAGTATAAGTACCAGGCACTCCTGCTCGCCATAAGAAGGGACGAACACGGAATCAGGGCAAAGGAACGCTATTTTTCCCCAAGAAACGCTGATTTTAAATGGAATTACAAAAACCAGCCGGCTGAATTATGGAATCTTTACAAATCTAAAATTGAAGCCGAAAAACATTTCAGAATTCATCCCATGCTGCATTGGACAGAAATCGATATATGGAGATACGTTCAAAAAGAAAACATTCCCACTGTTGATCTTTATTTTGCGCAACAGGGAAAGCGTTTCAGAAGCATAGGCTGCGAAACATGCTGCTCTCCCGTACCGTCAAAGGCAAACACGATGAAAAAGATAATAAAAGAACTGGAAATCACTGATATTTCTGAGCGAAGCGGACGCGCGCAGGATAAAGAAGATGCCTACACCATGCAAAAACTGCGCAGTTTAGGCTATATGTAAAGAAAAGGACCGATTAAAGAAAATGTTCCGGAAGAAAAAGAAGGAAACTCTGAATATTGTAACTATAGGACATGTTGACCACGGAAAATCAACGCTGATAGGCAGGCTTCTCCTAGATACAGGCTCCCTGCCTAAAGAAAAGATGTCGGAGATTAACAGGATTTCCCGTGAACTGGGGAAAGATGCTGAACTTGCTTTCATCACGGACCAGCTGAAAGAAGAACGTGAAAAGAACATCACGATCGATACTACACAAATATTCTTCAACAGCCGCAAGAGAAACTATGTGATTATCGATGCGCCGGGCCATGTAGAATTCCTTAAGAACATGATAACAGGGGCAAGCCAGGCAAGAGCCGCCGTGCTTCTTGTAGACGCTAAGGAGGGGATTCAGGAACAGACAAAAAGGCATGCATATCTCATCAAGATGCTGGGCATAGAAAATTCCATTATTCTCTGCAATAAAATGGATTCTGTTAATTACGACCATGACTTGTTCGAAAAATTAAAAAATGACCTGTTGTATTTTTTTAAAGATCTCAACATTTCTCCGCTTTCCGTTATTCCTGTTTCAGCAAAAGAAGGAGATAACATAACAGAAAACAGCAGGAAAATGCCCTGGTATACCGGCCCCTCCTTTTTGAAAGCGCTTGATTCAATACGGACATTGTCCGATGACTCTATTAAACCTTTGCGATTTGCCGTGCAGGATAAATATTTTATAGATGGTAAAAGCATCATTGCAGGCAAGGTTATATCGGGCACAATAACAGAGGGCGGTAAAACAGTTGTCTACCCGTCACTTGCTCAAACAGCCATAAAACAGATAAAAGTGTTTGAAGAAGACGACAGAAAATCCGCTTCCGACGGAGAAAACATTGGTTTGATACTTGATGAATCTATTTCAGTTGAGAGGGGCGATTTTCTACTGGACAAGCAGGTTGACAGACAAACAAGTTTTTTAACAGATATTTTCTGGATGTCAAAAAAGCCTATGTGCGTTGATTCAGCATACATCCTGCGCTGCGCCACGCAGGAAGTTCAATGTAAACCTGTAAAAATAAATAAAAGGATTAATTCATCTACGCTTGAAGTCATTGAAGAGAATGCAAAAGAACTACATCTGAATGAAGCAGGCGAAATCATTTTTCAAACTGACAAACCGATAATTATGGAAAATTTCGATTATATTGAAGAACTTGGTCGATTTGTTATTGAGCAGGATTACAATCTTCTAGGCGCAGGAATCAAAAAGCATAGTTAACTAAACCCGGGGCATGCCTCACTCTTTACTTTCTATATCCAGCAGCGTTTCCCCATCAAAATCACATTCTTTCAGCGCTTCTTCATCAAAACCGCAAATGTCCAGAATGGTAGGAGCAAGATCTGTAATAGATGGGTTTTCTTTTGTAATCGTGCGATTTGTGAATAGTATCCCGGGAATAAGTTCTGGATCAAACAGATGCGATCCGGACCATTTTTTAACGTTGTCCTCTATTGTGCCTTCAGGAACAGCTCCCAGGGCAGTCTGCCATGAAGCCCTGTAACCCTTATGAAAACCAATATAAAGATCCGGTGTTTCATCCGCATAATCACCCCAGAAAATATCTTCACGCTTATATACTTTGCTTATAACCGGATCAT
>JAVCCS010000075.1 GCA_030765365.1 Candidatus Theseobacter exili | reverse complement strand
TGATAGGTATAGGTCCAGGAGCCCCCTTCAGGATTAATCCAACTATCATGAATGCCGAGAATCACCTCCTGCCGATACTTCTCCAAATCCTCCATACCTCCGGGAAAAGCAAGATGGATTCTCGGCTCGGCAAAAGGTTCCCTTGCCAGCATAATCATTGTGCCATCTCTGCTGGGCGGGTCTTTTGGGTTATCATACTCTGTCTTAATCTGTGCACCTTTCTCCCATAGTTCAAGAATACTTTTCTCCCAGACCTCAGCAATCCCCTTCCCCTCTACTTTAATAACCGGAATATCCATTTTTGCTTATTATATCATAAAAAATAAAAATAGGGACAGCGACCCTTTATTTAAGAATGAAGTTTCAATCCTTGTTTTAATGAATTCCTCTTTTCAACTTACACCAAATATACTAAAATTGCTTCAATCATAATGGTTTGGTTGGTCGGGTGTTTTGATAAATATTTCCATAAATTTTGTGTGAGAATTCTTTAAGATTGGCCATCTACTTTTTATAGTAAAGATTAATTAGATCTTCTCTTGTCAGGCCACATTGTTTTAGGATGGCAAGAAGGGTTCCCCTTGCTAATTCCTTATGCTGAGGCACACAAGTTTTGTCTTCCCCTTGTAGTAAATAAAACTGTAAGGTAGTCCTCGAGAGCCGCGTGCAAGTGCAACTATGGTATTGCGCTTCGCAGCCGTTAAAGCACAGCACCGAACACCCCAGGAATTACCGGAATCCAAAAAGTCTTGATATGTAGTATACGCCACTTCAGTCCCGTTTGCTTCTTCTAATACATGGTACGTCCAATCGCCTGGAGGGTAGTTTGAGAGCCAGCAGTCATAAAGCGCGACGTGGCCAAATCCGTAAGCTCCGTCTCTATAAATGGCATCGCCCTTTTCGAAAGGGTTCCCATAAAGATTGGCAGAAAATGTTACAAAAAGTGAAACTAAAACAATAAGAAAGAAGAAACGCAAGGTACAAAACAACCCTTTTTGCTTAATGGTTATCATACAATCTCCTATCTATATTTGGTTTAAAAAAATCTTTATTGAGTAAGTTTCTTATAGGCCTTGTCGAATTTTTCCCGGGCAAAGCTATCTTTTTCTGTTTTCATCCTGTTTTCAATCAGCGGAATCGCCCTTTTGTCTCCGATGGAAGCCAGGGCTTCTGCGGCATTCATGGCCAGAAATGAACTTTCATTTTGCAGGACTTTAATCAAGGGGTCTGCGGCTTTCTGGTTTTTTGTTTTTCCCAGCGCTTGTATTATTGTTGCTTTTTCCGTTTCTTCATCAGCAACGCTCATTCTCTCTACAAGCGGATTGACTACTTTTTCGGTCCCGATTATCCCTAAACTCTGTATCGCTGCCAGACGGACATGGAATACGTTATCGTTAAGGAGAGGAATTAAATAATCTATACCGACAGGGTTTTCCAGTTTGCCAAGCGCCCTGGCAGCGCGGTTTCTCACCAGTTCATCCTTGTCTTTAGTTGCTTCGCCAATTTCGGAAATGGCATCCTGGTCTTTTAATAAACCGAGGGAAAAGACAGCCATAGACCTTATTTTAGCATTGTTGTTCTTAAGTTCTCTTATCAAGGGTTCGGATGCTTCAGGTAAACCCATCATTCCCAGACACTGAGCCGCATTAGAGCGGATAAAAGGTGTTTCTTTTTCGTCTTGAAGCACTTTAACTATTCCAGGGATTGTTTCTTTATCCTTTAAGCCGGCAAGAATTTCCGCCAGCACCTTTCTTAACCACTTATCATTATTTTTGTCTTGGAATTCTTTTAAAATATAACTGGAAGCAGGTTGACCAAATTTACATAAAGTAGTTATCAAAGCTGCCATCTCAGGCCAACTCTTGGCTCCTTTCATCTTTTCGATTGTTTGGGCTATATCATTGGGGTTAACTTCATCCTGGGCATTTAGAAAGACAGGCTCCAGGACAACAGCTTGAAACATTATCAAAATGCCTAACCACCTACAGATATTTTTTACAATCATCCCCCCTCCTTTAAGTTTCCACCTATATAGTTTCGATGCACACCGGTAATCACGATATGTATTATCAGCATTATCGAAAATAATCCACAAAAAAATGCTATACCAACACCAACGTCACATAGGTGTTGTATCCATATGGGAATTCGATAAACACCAAGCAGAACTAAGCAAGGGAGAAAAGCGAGAAATAGGTGTTTATGTTTGTTTTTTGGGAACAGCAAACCGGCCAAGAAAATCAATGCAGACAAAAGCCAAAATGCGGGAAATAATATAAACATGAACGGGAACATCCACTCTCCTTGCATTCTTGGTGCAACGATTGTTGAAAAAAGAACTAATAAGAGCAATATCGCCAAGATATCATAGAAAAATATCATATTAAATACAAATTTCTTCATGCCTTTCCCCCTGGTATACACTTAAGTATTGGGTATTTGTCCTTTAAATGAGTTAGCATGTTGTGGTTTATGCTAACTCAGGAAACTTTTTGAAATTCAACCCGGCAACTTTTCAAGAAGCGCGGAAAGCTCTTTAAAAGAGATAAAACCTCGTTTTCTACTTGTTGGTGGACAATCTGAAAGCCCAAATTCTCAAGAATTTTAATAAGTTCTTTACCTGAGATGACCGGCAACTTGACCACTTTTCACCTCTATTGGGTAAAACATAGTTTCTTGTTTAAGTTCAGGGATATCTTCAGTTCCAAAGACCTCAAGGTAACCTTCTACTGCTTCCTGAAGATTTGTTTTTGCTTCCTCAATAGTTTTACCCTGGCTTACTACTCCCAGTTCAATGCAATG
>JAVCCS010000255.1 GCA_030765365.1 Candidatus Theseobacter exili | reverse complement strand
TTCAAAGCCCAAAAACTGTTAATTATGCTCTGACACTCGCAGGACATATTGCAAATGTTGGAAAGCAATCACTAAAAGATGACCCGCAGGCAACCGAAATGCTTCGACAACTTTTACGAGAACTTTTCAAAGACTTAAGCCACGATACCGAATTTATGGAAGCTATTGACGGGATCTCTATTGAACAGGTCCTTGAAGATCCGGGAGCATTTCTGTTTCCTCCTATCAGCAGCCGTACTGTTGAACAACTTGAAAACTATATGCAAACACGAAAAGCCATTGACATAATGGCTTAATAAACATTTTTACAACTCCTGCATTCACTACATAATAACTATTTCAAAAACTATCTACTGAATGTTTGTTAAAAAACCTTTTTAGATGTAAAATAAGCCATATTATTAATTGTATATAACTACGAAAAACAAATAAAATATCATTATGCAAATTGCAATAGCACAACTTAATTCAAAAATTGGAGATATAACGGGAAACCTTCAGAAAGCCGAAAAGGCTATTTGTGAAGCTTGTGCAAATAATTCTGAACTTGTCGTTTTTCCTGAAATGTTTATTACCGGGTATCCTCCGTTAGATTTGCTCCACAGAAAAAGCTTTCTAAAAAGTATTGAAAAAGCTGTTATTGCATTAAAAAACATTACAAAAAAATTTCCCGATACAGCCGTTCTTACAGGGACTGTAACCAAAACGGGTAAAGACTCTGGTAAAGGGCTTTATAACTCAGCCATCCTGGTTCATAATGGAGAAATACTTTTTACACAAAATAAAGTTTTACTGCCTACTTATGATGTATTTGACGAAATGCGATATTTTGACAGTGGTAAAGAACCCGATATTTTTGAATATAAGGGCGAAAAACTGGGCATATCAATATGTGAAGATGCCTGGGCAGGAAGACTTGCTTTAGATCGCAAGCTATATGAAACCGATCCGGTTAAACAACTTGCCAATAAGGGCGCAACTCTTCTTATTAATTTATCAGCATCTCCTTTTTATATGAATAAGGAGAAACTCCGCTATAAAATAATAAATGGTCATGCCAAAGAACACAACTTACCGGTTATATACGTAAATTCAGTAGGCGGAAATGATGAGCTTATTTTTGATGGCCAAAGCTTATGTGTAGACGGAAATGGCAACATAAGCAGTATACTCCCTGCTTTTGAAGAATGCGTTAAGTGCATTAATACCAATAAGAAAGGTGAACCTGGTTCTTTTCCATTTCATGATACTGTTTTTTCAGTTTATCAGGCACTTGTTCTGGGCTTGAAGGATTACACAAGCAAATGCGGCTTTTTCAAAGTTGTTCTTGGGCTCTCAGGCGGTATCGATTCTGCTGTTACAGCTTGTCTTGCCGTAAAAGCTTTGGGTAAAGAAAATGTTCTTGGACTTCTCATGCCTTCACCTTATTCTTCCGATAGCAGCGTAAATGATTCAAAAGCCTTGGCAAACAATTTGGGAATAGAGTACAAATTAGTTGAGATTTCAAACGCTATGGATGCCTATGACATTATTCTAAGCAGCCATTTTGCAGGTAAAGAAAAAGATACTACCGAAGAAAACCTGCAGGCAAGAATACGAGGCAACCTTCTTATGGCATTTTCAAATAAATTTGGCTACATGTTATTGTCCACAGGTAATAAAAGTGAAATGGCTGTAGGATACTGTACATTATACGGGGACATGAGCGGTGGACTTGCGGTTATAGCAGATGTTCCAAAACTGATGGTTTATGAACTGGCCCGTTTTATTAACAGTGAAAAAACAATAATTCCTGAAGCAATTTTAACCAAACCTCCTTCAGCCGAATTAAGACCTGATCAAACGGATCAAGACACACTGCCTCCATATGAGATACTGGATAAAATCATCCATCTGGCTGTTGATGAGGATCTTTCTGCTGAAGAAATCGTTAAAACCGGATTACCACAAAAAGATGTTGAATGGACTGTAGAAACACTTCACCGAAACGAATACAAAAGGAGACAGGCACCTCCTGTATTGAAAGTAACAGCACGCGCATTTGGTATGGGAAGACGCATTCCAATAACAGCTGCTTCACTATAATTTATATTATGGATAACATATGAATTCTGAGAAAAGAATTTTCCTTGTCAAAGGGGATATTACTCTTCTGGAAGTTGACGCAATTGTTAACGCTGCAAATTCATCCCTTCTCGGTGACGGCGGTGTTGATAGAGCAATACATAAATCTTCCGGGACGGAATTGCTTAACGAATGCAAAAAGTTAAATGGATGCCCTACAGGAAATGCAAAAATAACTAAAGGATATGACCTTCCTGCAAACTGGGTAATACACACCGTTGGCCCAATATGGCAGGGAGGAACAGCCAACGAAGATGCAATGCTAAAAGATTGCTATATGAACAGCCTTTCCCTTGCAGTAGAAAATAAAATTGAAAGCATTGCATTTCCCGCAATAAGCACAGGTGTTTACAACTTTCCTCTTGAAAGGGCAACAAAGATAGCTGTATCCACTGTGAAATTTTTCCTGAAAACAAACATATCAATAAAGCGTGTAGTATTTGTGTGTTTTGGGACTAAAGCATACGAAACTTATAAAAATAATATTTAAATACGGAGACTATAATGGACGCAATAAAGGCAATTACTACAAGACACAGTGTCCGGTTATATTCTGGGAAACCTGTTGAAAAGGACATAATACAGGACTTAGTTTTGGCAGGAAGCCTCGCTCCTACAGCAAGAAATATTCAGCCATGGCTATTTGTTGCACTCACGGAACAAGATCTTGTTAAAGAGATTGCAAATATAACC
This sequence comes from Candidatus Theseobacter exili, assembly GCA_030765365.1. Taxonomy (GTDB): domain Bacteria; phylum Auribacterota; class JACPWU01; order Theseobacterales; family Theseobacteraceae; genus Theseobacter; species Theseobacter exili. The sequence goes on along the minus strand of JAVCCS010000255.1, from coordinate 6,234 downwards.
GATCACGGTAAATTTATGGCTAATGCACCAGCCTCAATACTGGTATTTAGCGAAGATACAAAGTATTACCTTGAAGACGGCTGTGCAGCAACAGAAAATATACTTGTTGCTGCCAACGCATATGGGCTTGGCACCTGCTGGATAGCAGGAGATAAAAAGCCCTATTGTGATCAGATAAAAATTCTACTTAACGTTCCGGAAAGATACAAACTTATAAGTATAATTTCTCTTGGATATCCAAAAGGGAACATTAAAACAGCATCGAAAAAACTTCTTGATAATGTGCTTTGCTGGAATAAATACAGTCAATAAAAGAAACAGAAATAAATAAATTCTTATTTTGAGCTTTCATCCAATTTCTTTTCGAGTTCAACAATACGTTTATCTGCTTCTTTGGAAAGAGGTATCTTCCTTCCGTGAAGCAGGTCAATAAATCTTTTGTAGTTTTTTATAGCCTCTCTGTAATTATTGAAATCCTGCTCAAGAATCATACCTCGAAAATAATAGGTAAAAGGAAAATCCGGTGCTTCTTCAATATTTGTATTAAGAAGATGGTTTGCTTCCATTCTTTTACCCTGGTTTAAACAGCATATAGCCATAACGACACGATAGTAACCGCTCTTAGGATCTTTATTTAAGCCCATTTCATACGCTTTAAAAGCCTCGTCATACTTTTTCAAACCTCTCAAACTGTCTCCCATAGATGCATAATCCTGACCTTCCACCTGATTAGAAGAATCATTGACTACTATCTGAAGATATTTAACAGCTTCAACATACTTTCCATTATCGCTAAGAGTTCTGCCAATTTGCTGTAGAAGCTTAAAATTATCCGGATCGATTTCAAGTCCTTTTTTATATGAATCTATTCCCTTCATCGACTCACCTATTCTGACTTCCGTTCTCCCCCTAAAAAGCCAATAGTCAGGCTCAACCAGCATTTTTTTCAATTTGACATAATATTCCCGAGCTTCTTCTTCATCTAAAAACCCATCTTTTTTTAGAAAAGCCATGGACTCCGAAGGATTAATACTCTTATCAAAATATTTAAGGTATCTATAAAACATTTTTTGCGCTTTTTTCTCTTTATCCAAAGCCAGGTATACTTTCCCCATCCAGAAATATGCATCAGCCGTATCGGAATGTACTTTCGCGGCATCGTCAAATGCAGTTAAGGCAGATTTGAAATCTCCCTTTTCATAAAGCTTTTTCCCTTTACTGAAATGTGAAGCCGCACGTTGCCTGGTATCAATTTTTCGGTAAAATCGGTATCGAAATCTTTGGCCACCACGAGCATCTGCTTCATTTGACAAATAGAAAAAAAACAATATTGAAAAAACTACTGCTATTACTTGAATAGTTTTTCTTTTCTTCATTTCATTACTCCATTTTACTACTCTAATATTTCCCCAGCATCTCCAATGCCGCATCCAGTACAACTGATAAATCAAGTTTTTCCATACAGGCATGATCACCGCGCAGGCAGTGATGTTCACGACAAGGAATACATTCCAGTGAAGCAGAAACAATTCTGTTTTTATTACCATAAGGACCATACACAACAGAATCAGTGGGACCAAATAAAGCTAATACCGGAGTTCCAACTGCTGCCGCAATATGCATTGGACCCGAATCGTTTGTAATAAACAATTTCACTCTTTTTAATATTGAAATCAACAGCTTTAAATCGGTTTTCCCCGTTAAGTTTAAAAAACCCTTCTCATCACAGACAACCTTACTGACTCCAGCATCATTCTTACTTCCTGTAACAATTATTTTAAATCCTTCTTTCTTTAGTTTTTTCCCTAAAGAAGAAACCTGTCAGCTTTCCATCGTTTTAATGAACTTGCCGCACCTGGTGCAAGTGCAACGGTTTTGCTGATATCAATTTCATTAGCAGCAAATATCTCATCTGCTTTCTTTTCAGATTCACTATTTAAAGACAATCGCATCCGAGCATTTTCAACGTTTAATCCCAAAACTTTGATTTCATCCAGATGGCGAAGAAGAGCGTGTTTTTTCAAATCTCTTTTACCGCGGAACAACCTTGTCTTTTTCCCTGCTTTTATCAATAACGGTAATAATGTATGTCTTAAATCAATAACAAAGTCATATGCTTCTTTTGAGAAATTTCTTGCCAGTTTTATTTTATCAAACAAACCGGATTTTTTCTCATATACAATCACGCGGGAAACAGCAGGATCTCCTTCAAACACTTCTTTAGCTCTGGGACCTACCAAAACAGTTACTGATGCATTTCTAAAGGTACGTACCAAAACGTCCAGAACAGCAGTGGTCAAAACTGCATCGCCTATATTTGAAAGAGTTATTAAAAGTATCTTTGTCACGGTCATCTCATTTGGGCCAAAAGTCTGAGGCATGCATCGAAAACATCCTCAACTTCTATTTTCTCCATACATTTGTTTTCAGTACAATCCAACTCGTAACATGGAACTTTACAATCAATTTTACTAACCAGAACCTCTATATGTCCTGATCCGACAGGGCCCGTAATTTCAGGATCTGTTGGACCAAAAAGAACAACTAACGGTGTTCTGACGGCTGCTGCCATATGTGTAGGACCTGAATCGCATCCTACATACACATCACACAGACTTATCAACGCTGCAAGCGTCTTTATTGTGGTTTTTCCTGCCGCTATATGGATCGGAATTTGTGCTTTTTCACTGATTCTGTTTGCTAAAGGAATATCCTTGTCCGCACCAGTTATTATTATCTGTGCCGATAATTGTTCATAAAGCATCTCAGCAAGTTTGGAAAAGTTTTCAACACTCCATCTTTTGTTCATCCAGTTGCCTCCGGGATTCAATACAATTATGGGGCCTGTTCCGGCACAGTTTCTTTTCAAAAACCTTTTCGCCCATTTAATTTCTTCTTCAGCAGGACATAAAACATAGTCCCTGGAATCCGTTTGTAGCCCTACCTGGCGTAAAAGTTCCAGGTTATAATCCACCATATGAACATTCCTTGGAACTGCAATGTTCAATGAAAGAAACCTACCCCGTTTTTTCGTATTATAGCCAATACGGCATGGAATTTGTGCGAGAAAAGATATAAAAGCCCGTGTTCTGGAACGATGAAAAAGGAAACAAACATCATAGTGTCCCGAGTATATCTGTTTTAGAAGACGTATTCTTCCGAAAAAACCTTTATGCAGGCCTCTTTCCTGATTCAATATAATTTCATTAATATCAGGATTGCCACTTAAGATTTCTGCACACCACGGAACAATAATCACTGCAATATGTGCATTAGGAAAGCGCATGCGAATAGCAGACAAGGCCGGAGTAGTAAAAAGAACATCACCCATCCAGTTCTTCACCCAGACAAGTATTCTTTTCGGATTATCAGGGATATCCATATTTGTATGTTTAGTCATGCAGTATTTCCCTGAGAGAATTGAAAACAGTTTGAATATCAATGTCATTCATACATTTATGTTCTTTTTGAGGGCAGATGCCCTTGTAGCAGGGACTACAATCTACTTCTGAACGTATAACAAGAACTGAATCAGACGGCAAATGACGCACAGGATCTGTTGGACCAAAAAGGCCAACTACAGGGATACCCGCTGCCAATCCGAGATGAAGAGGTCCACTGTCACCTGTTACCAGCACTTCACAGCAGGTTAAAACAGCTGCCAATTCAGGAAGCGATGTCTTGCCTATTAAATCAATTATTTCAATGTCTGAGTTATCAAAAGCATCTTTAATCCATTCTTTTGATTCCCGACCTCCTACAAAAACAACACGTCTGTCAGTATCTGTTTGAATCTTTTTTGAAAGTTCCAAATATTTTTCGATTGGCCATCTCTTGCTTGGCCAGTGTTCTCCGGAACCAGGATGAATCGCAACCAGACGATCTTTTATTTGCTTTCCTTCCCTGTCCAGTAATCTGAAAACACGGTCATAAGCCTCCTGACCAGGCCATGTCTCAAGCCTGTCACCATCAAGTTTTATGCCGCACAGTTTTAATAATTGTTCCTGGCTTTTTATAGGTCCTAAAGTTGCATCAACTTCTATGGAATCAGTAAGAAGCCATCCACGCATTCCTCTGCGGTACCCAACTCTTTTCTTTGCACCTGCCAGATATTGAAGCCAATGGCTGCGACGATTGTTCTGAAAATCTATGCCGATATCATAACGTCTTTGACACAATTCTCTGGCAAGTCTGTACAGGCCAAGTACTCCCTTGTCAGCTTCTTTCTTATCGTAAAACATTATCTCATCAATATATGAACATCCGCGCATTAAAGGTTCATATTTTGATGATATAACCAAAGAAACATGAGCTCCCTTCATCGCTTTTCGTATTGAGCGCAAAGCAGGTGAAATCAAAACAAGATCTCCCAATGCTCCAAATTTGGTCACAATAACTCTGGGTTTTTTTATTATTTCTCTATAAACCTCAACAGTCTTTTCAACCATTTTATCTAGACTAAACCGGTCCCTTACCGAATGAATACCTTCTTTTGAAAAACGCTGCCTTAATTCTTTATCATTAAACAGTCTCTCCATTGCTGTTGCCATTGCCCTAACATCCTGGCCATCAACCAGGAGGCCATTTGTGCCGTCTTCAATTATTTCCACAACTCCACCTACTCTTGTACCAATAACTGGAACCCCCATGGCTTGCGCCTCAATAATCACACGACCAAAGGCTTCGGGTGTTCTTGTAGCAAGAACAAGCAAATCAAGGTTTGAAAGAACTTTTGAAACATCTGAACAGGCTCCCATAAAAGTCACATGATCACGCAACCCTAAATCTTCACATAATGCCATTATTGATTCTTTATAATGTATTTTCCCTTTTCCGGCATCTCCGACTATAAATCCTCTGATATCAGGAACTTTATTATGGAGAAGTGCAAATGCACGAAGAAAATCTTCATGGCCTTTTAAAGGTGTCAAACGTCCTATAATACCAATATGGAATGGCCGTTTAACATCACTGTTGTTTGATGCCGGTTGAAATTTTTCCAAATTTACACCTCTGTTTATCAATCTGATCCGTGATGAATGAACACCAAAATCCCTAATCATATGCTCACGGATTGCTCCGCTTACAACAATAACTCTTTCACCCCAACCCATTATTCGGCTTCCAAAATGTTTACTGTAGTACCCGTGAGCAGTTGTTATGAAATGCGCTCCAGTTCCAATGGTTGCAAGATAGCCTACCCAGGCAGGAGCTCTTGAACGTGCATGAAGAATATCTATGTTTTCATTGATTATCATCCGTCTTAGAGCACTTGCATTACGAAGTATACTAAAAGGACCTTTTCTATGAACCGGTAAGTTCCAGTGCTGTACTCCGGCCTTTTCCAGTTTCACAGAAAGCTCTCCTCCATTTGAAATTACTGAAGAACAAAATCCGAGTTTCACAAGGGCCTCACCTAGATCCAGGGTCCCGGTTTCAACCCCACCCATTTTCATTTCAGGAACCAGTTGGCAAATGTGAATTTGCTCCGTCATAATCCGTTTTTCTCCTCTTCTTCAGAAGCTTCTTCACATAATAACTGCTTTACCCTTTCTACAGCTTTTCTTGTGTCATCTAATTCAACAAAAGGTTCATCGGAATGTTCAATTTCAGAAAGCAGTTGTGCAAGATCTTTCGGGTTCGTCCGTTTTATATGCTGCCTTGTTTGCATGATGTTAAGAATTTCCTCATATTTCAAACGCTTTCCGGGTCTTCTATTTACCCGAAGAACTACAGTTTTTTTGCCAGTACTTGCAGCTTCAGACACCATGGAAAAACTGTCTTCTGTAACTAAAATTAATTCAGCTAAGCCCAATATGCCAGGAACAGGATTATCATTTGAACTACTTGCAAAAACCAAAAGCTCACAACGTTCCCAACCGTCAAGTTCTTCTTTTAACATCTGTTCAACATAATCCGGAGTTCTCCTGGATGTCGTAACAAGAATTGACGATTCGGTACTCTCTGCATAGTTCTTTAAAGCTAAAACAGCTTTTTGCAATTCATCTGCCAAAAGTTCCGAATGTCCCGAGTTACCACCAACAAGAAAACCAATAATCCTTTTTGAACTAATTCTATTAGACTCCCTGAGCTTCAATGCATTTTCCTCAAGAAACTTTGGAAAAATCCGGTTTGGAGCTCCAAGTATAGTTAAAAGATGATTGCTGTTTTTTACTTTTACTTTATCGTGAAGCGGCAAAATAGCCAAATCAAACTGCTCAGGGCTGAATCCTC
>JAVCCS010000221.1 GCA_030765365.1 Candidatus Theseobacter exili | reverse complement strand
CAATTGACTGTATTTCTTGCTCATGGCAACTCCTTTATCGGGGATTAATCTTGCTCGATTAATGATAATACATCAATTGGCATTATTAATCCAACGAAATAAGTTGCACTTCAAACTTGAATGTAGCAAAACCTCTACTGACAAGCAGGAATTAAGGAAAACTCTGCAAACAGACACCAAAACCCTACACCTCCTTCATGAACTTCAAGTGCAGCAAATTGAGCTGAAAATGCAGAACGATGAACTGCGGGATTCGGAGAAGAAGCTAAATGACGCACTAACACACTACAAAGAACTTTTTCACTTCGCACCTATCGGGTACTTCATACTGAGCCTCGACGGTGAAATTATTCAGATAAACCTGCCTGGTGCGCATCTCATAGACTTGGATAGAACCAAGCTATCGGGCCATCGTTTAGCTGCATTCGTTTCCGAACCGGACCGTCCGGTATTCAATATCTTCCTTAAAAACGTATTTGAAGGCGGAATAGGAGAAGCCTGCGAAGTGGAATTTATGAGCAATGACCAGACACGATACTCCGTACTCATCAAAGCCAATCTCTCATCTGATGGACAGGAATGTCGTGGCGTGATAATGGATATTACCGAGCGCAACAGGCGGGAAGAAAAATTGAAAGTAAGTGAAGAAAGATACAGAAAATATGTTGAACATGCACCACTTGGAATATTTGTTGTTGATAGCAAAGGTAAATATGTTGATGTTAATCTAGGAGCATGTAAGTTATTGGGATATACACGTGATGAATTATTACAACTATCAATCTCTGATATCTCAAGTATGAAAGATGATGTCAAAAATTTCCAACAACTAAAAAAGGAAGGAAGCCTTAGTTATGTAGGTAGATTGAAGAGAAAAGATGATTCTATTGTCAAAATCAAATTAAATGCAGTCGCTCTTTCGAATGATCAGCTAATGGCCTTTTGTACTGACATCACGGAGCTCAAGCAGGCAGAAGAAGCACTACGGCAAAGTGAAGCTACTGTAAGAAACAAGCTTAAAGCTATTACTAAACCCGAAGGGGATATTGGGACACTTGAACTTTCCGATATTATTGATACTGAAATACTACAGTCAATAATGGATGATTTTTATCAGCTTACCAAAATGGGAGGGACGGTAATCGATGTGTCTGGAAAAATTTTGGTTGCTGTAGGCTGGCAAGATATCTGTACAAAATTTCATCGGTGTAATCCCGATACATTAAAAAACTGTATCGAAAGTGACACCATTCTCACAAAAAGTGTGCCCAAAGGAACATTGAAGGCTTACCGCTGCAAGAACAACATGTGGGACACTGCTACACCCATTATGGTTGAAGGAAGGCTTTTGGGTAATATTTTTATGGGTCAGTACTTCCTCGAAGACGAGAATCCTGATGTTGAACAATTCCGAGAGCAGGCTCGAAAATATGGTTTCGAGGAGGAAGAATACCTTGCAGCACTCGACCGGGTTCCAATATTCAGCAAGGAAACTGTTGATAGAGGAATGCAATTTTACTCCAAGCTTGCCGGAATTATTTCAACGCTAAGTTTCAGTACCATTCAACAATCCAGAATGCTTACAGAGGGTAAACTGGCAGAAAAAACCCTGGAAGAAAGCGAAAAACATTATCGTACATTATTTAATGAATCTCCAATGCCCTTATGGGAAGAGGATTTTACAGAAGTAGTATCCTATTTATTGAAACTCAAAAAAAAAGGACACAAAGATTTACGCAACTATTTTGAAAACAATCCAAATGAATTAATGAATTGTGCCGGAATGATTAAGATTCTTGATGTGAATCAGGCTTCAATAGATTTGCATAAGGCAAAAAGCAAGGAACAATTGATTGGAAATCTTTCTGAAATACTTACGGAGAAATCTTTGTTTGTGTTTAAGAATGAGTTGTTAGCCGTGTTTGAAGGGAAGGAAATATTTGAAAGTGAATCTGTGGTTAAGACTTTACAAGGTGATTTAAAATACATTGGCTTAACACTTAAAATCGATCAATCACAATCGGATAAGGTTAAAGTTTTATTGGCAACATCAGATATTACCGAGCGCAAACAGGCGGATAAAAAACAAAAACTGAGATTGGATGTTTTTGAGCATTTTCAGAAAAGCACATCGTTGAAAAATATCTGTCAAAATCTACTTTCATCCATCAAAGAATATTTTAATTGCGACGCGGTGGCTTTGAGATTAAAAGACGGCGGCGATTATCCGTATTTTTTAAGCAACGGTTTTTCCAAAAAATTTCTGAAATCGGAAAACCTACTCCTGTCATACGATAAAAAAGGAAAAATGTTGAAGGATTCCGATGGACGGCCTGCGTTGGCATGCATGTGCGGAATAGTTATTAACGCTAAATTCCATCCGGATAAATCGTTCTTCACAAAAGAAGGCAGTTTCTGGACCAACAGCACAACGGAACTTTTGGCATCCACCAGCAATGAAGGCAGAGGAACGGCTCCCCGTAACGTCTGTAATAAATGCGGGTATAAGTCTGTTGCATTAATTCCAGTTAAAAAATTTGGTAAAAATATAGGACTTTTGCAGATAAACAGTAAAAAGGAAAATATTTTCACTCTCAGTGATATAAATCTTTTAGAAAATACCTGCCAAATTCTTGGTATGACAATAGAGAAAGAAAGTGTAGAAGATGAAATAAAGAATATCGCAAAATTCCCCTCTGAAAATCCAAATCTGATTCTAAGAATCGATAATAAAGGATTAGTTCTTTATAAAAATCCGGCTGTGGAAATTTTATTAAGAACATTGAAACTGTCTGAAAAAAGTATTGATCAGATCCTTCCTGAGGAAATCAAACCTTTGATGAAAAAAGTGTTTGAGACAGGAGAAGCTATTAGCAATATTGAAACCGAAATTCAAAAGGAAATTTATTTGTACAGTATTTTTCCAGTTAAGGAATATCGGTATGCTAATTTATATGCTGTCAATATCTCCAAACAAAAACATGCTGAAAACGCACGGGATAATGCAAGCAGGGAAGTAATAAAAGCATATGAGAAACTTTCAGAAACCTTCGAAATACTTAAAAAAAATCAGATAAAAATACTGGAAATGGAGAAATTGTCGACCATAGGAGAGTTTGCCGCGGGAGTAGCCCATGAAATCAATAATCCACTGGCGACTGTTTTGCTGTCAGCACAAAGAATGTCCTCACTGATGCAGAAGAAAGATGCAAACGCTCCTGATCCTGAAAAGTATTTGACTTTACTGGAAAGGATAGAGAAGGCGACAAGAAGATGTAAACAAATTGTAACCATCCTTTTGGATTTCAGTAGACCGTCTATTTTCCATTTTACGACTGTCAATATCAATGCGGTTATAAAAGAAGCTCTGAAGCAGCTGGAAAAGCCGACCTTTGCAAAAATAATAGTAAAGAAGGATTTTTCTCGCCTCCCCTTTTTGAAAGTTGACGAGCTGCAGCTTAACATAGTAATCAATAATCTGATTCACAACGCTTGTGATGCCATGCCTGAAGGCGGTCAGTTGAAAATTACAACAAAAGTTCAAAAATCAGCAAAAATACGGGAAGCGGACACTGGAAAAGCGGATAGAGTTGTTGAGATTGAATTCGCTGACACCGGAAAAGGTATATCGAAAGATAATATGGCAAAAATATTCAACCCGTTTTTTACCACTAAAGAACCTAATAAGGGAGTGGGATTGGGTTTATTTGTTTCGTATGGTATAATAAAGGGACACAATGGCACCATGGAAGCGGAAAGCAAAGGAAAAGGAACGACATTTACAATAAGACTTCCCGTTAAATAGAATTAAAAATAAAATAAAAAGTAAATACCCATAAAGTAAAAAGTTAGTTCAATGAACATTGAAAAAAAAATTTTAATAGTTGATGATGAAAAAACCCTTTGTGAGTTATATACGGAGATGCTGGAGGAAGAGGGTTTTCAAGTATTTTATGCCTTCAACGGACAATCCGCATTGGATATATTCAAAGAAAAGAAACCGGATTTGGTTCTACTGGACGTTAAAATGCCTGAAATGGATGGTTTTGAAGTTTTGGTTCGGATGAAGGAAATCAATAAAAACGCGGCAATCGTTATGATGACCTGCGGTGCACAGGATAGAGCAAAGGAAGCTGCAAAACTTAAAGCCTATGATTATATCGAAAAACCCACCCGTCTCAAAGATCTAATGAAAATAGTCACAAGAAGGGAATAAAAAATGAGTACGCCAATAAAAATACTGGTTGTGGATGATAACGTATTATTCAGAAAAACTGTAGTGGATGTTTTAGAGGATGAAGGGTTTCATGTGTTTTCCGCTGATTCCGCAAAAAATGCTTTAAGAATAATAAAGAACAGTCTTCCCGACCTGATGCTTCTAGATATCAGAATGCCTGAAATGGATGGAATAACTTTTTTTACAAAAATAAAAAAGCAGTATCCTGAAATATCCGTAATGCTAATGACAGCTTATGGCAAAATAGACTCAGCTGTCCAAGCCATGAGAGATGGAGTCTGTGATTACCTTACAAAACCTTTTGATCTCAATGAAATGCTTGTAAGGATACACTCCGTTCTCGAGAAAAAACATTTGCAGAAATTCAATCTGGAATTACAGGCGGTAAATAAAGTTCTGTATGAAAGAGAAAAGGAGCTTGAAAAAGTTATTAAAGAGCGGGATAAAGCTAAAAACAAATACTTAATGCTTTTTGAACATGTTCCGCAAAAGATATTTATGAAAGATGAAAATTCTGCTTATATCTCCTGTAATAAAAATTACGCCCGGATTTTGAAAATTAATCAAGAGGAAATTGAAGGAAAAACCGACCATGACTTTTTCCAGAAAGAACTGGCTGATAAATATGAAAGCGATGATAAAAAAGTCTTAGATTCAGGCGAATCCCTGGAAATGGAAGAAAAATGTATCATAGGCAAAAAAGAGATTATTGTAGGTACTCTTAAAGTTCCTGTCAAAGACAAAACAGGAAAAATTATCGGTATTCTGGGAATCTTCCGTGATATTACAGAACATAGGGCTATGGAGAATGAGCTTCAGGCAAGCAATGAGTCGAACTGGGCCTTGTTTGAATACAATCCTATCGCGACAATCGCGGTTGACTACAAAGGTAAAATTGTCATGTATAACCGGGCACAAAGGGAGTCTGGAAAAAGACTTCCTGCAATTGGCAATATAATGTACAAGGATTATGCCGGTAAACATAAAATAAATATGCATGCTAAATTGATGAAATGCATTAAATTCGGAAAAACACACAATTTTCCTGAATTGAAGTATGGAAACACGTTTTTATCTGTAACAATATCTCCTTTCCCGAATGGAGCTATTATAGTATCACAGGATATCACTGAGCAAAAAAAAGTAGTAGAAAAACTCAAAAGTTATTATGAAAAGCTGCAAGATCGTGACGAAAAGCTGGTTCATTCTGAAAAACTCGCTTATGTAGGCCGCGTAGCGGCCAATATCGCCCATGAGGTAAGAAATCCTTTGGGGAATGTCGTCTTCTCCTCACAGCAGCTAAAGAGAATTGTTAAAGCGGAACCTTTCGCAATTAAGCAAATTGACATTATCGACAGAAATGCAGTTAGAATCAACTTTCTGATTTCCGAACTGTTGAATTGTGCCCGCCCTCCGAAACTCAGGAAACGAATGTATGACATTCACAAGATTATAGCATCTGTTTTAGGAACAATAAAGAGCCAGACAGGGGATATAGAAAAGGTGAAAGTCATAAAAAAGTTCAGCGTTGAACGATCCAGGATAAAAGTAGACAAAGAACAGATGAAACGTGTATTTTTAAATATAATCCTTAATGCCGTTGACGCCATGTCTCATAAAAGAGAAAAAAAATTGACTGTTATCACTAAATTAGTGGAGAACTCTTTTACAGTACAAATTAACGACACTGGCAAAGGGATTCCAGAAAATGATATTATCAGCATATTTGATCCTTTTTTTAGTTTAAAGGCCAAAGGTGTAGGCCTGGGATTAACTCTGTGCCATGGAATTATTACCGGACACAGCGGTACTGTGTCGGTGGAAAGTAAACTGAAAAAAGGCACCACATTTATAATTACGTTACCTCTGAAATGAGATGCGGGAGGGGAAGGAAGAATAAAAGAAATTTTCGTTCAGGCACTAAATCTTTCAAAATGGAGGTTTATTATGACTAATCCGAAAGGATATAATTATGATATTAAAAGAGGCGCTGACATATATAGAAGAATCAGTTTCTCGCGATTTAAAAAATGGATTTGTTCAGGCAAACTAAAGAGGGGAGAAATAGTTGTCTGGAGAAGCAGTCTTTCAGGTTGGCGCAAGGCCGAGGATCTTGAAGAACTGGCACCGTTTTTTAAAGAATGGGAAAAACTGCAGCGAATACAGCCGGATGATGAAACAAAAGGTTCAGAAGAAAGGCCGAAAAAGAAAAAAATTAAAAATATTTTAATAGTGGATGATGAAGAGGATTTATGCACACTTCTATCTGAGGCCTTGAAACAGAAAAAATATAATGTGGAAATTGCCGGTACCAGAAAAGAAGCCATGGACATTGTAAAAAAGAAAAATCTTGATTTGGTGTTTTTAGATATGAATTTGCCCGATGGTAACGGGTTGATGCTTATTTCTAAAATCAAAAAAATAAATCCGGATACAGTGATAAATATCATCAGTGCTTACAGTAATGGGGGAAATAAAGAAAAAGCAACAAAAAAAGGAGCTAATGAATTTATTGAAAAACCATTTACCGACAAAGACATATTAAAGAGCATAAAAAGAATAACCGGATAATGCGACAGGTTTTGGGAGTTTTTAGCTTCTACCAGTAAAAACTTTAGCTGTGGATCTGCTCTGCGAAAATGCAGAAAAAATATTATAACAAATGAATTTTTTTGGTATGATTATTGCTCGTTCACCTTGTGCTTAAAATGTTGAGACAATTATTTTACATTAAAAAAGGAAAATAAGATATATGGAAAAGATTTTAATTGTTGATGATAATTCTGATTTACGTCACAACCTTTCAGATCTTTTAAAGGAAGAAGGTTACGACATACTGACTGCAAAAAATGGAAAACTGGCAATCAGAGAGATAAAAAATAATTCTCCTGATCTGGTTTTACTGGATATGAGGCTTCCTGACATGGACGGTCTCCAGATTTTAGAAAAGATAAAAGAGATTGATAAATCTGCAATTGTAATTATGCTTACCGCCTATGCCGATATCAAAGATTCGGTAAATGCAATGAAATCAGGAGCCTTCGATTATCTTACCAAGCCTTTCGATAATGAAGAACTCCTGCTTGTTATAAAAAGAGCTCTTCAAAATTTATCTTTAAATAATGAAGTACAAAGACTGAGGGAAAAATTAAAAGAAAAGAAAACAAAAGAAGATTTTATGGGTAATAGCTCCCATATAAGCAAAGTTCTAAAACAGGTTGAAATAGTTGCGCCTACTGATATGACAGTAATCCTTCAGGGAGAAAGCGGCACGGGAAAAGAATTAATAGCCCAAATGATTCATCAGAACAGTCTGAGAAAAAATAAACCTTTTATTGCCATAGATTGCGGCGCTATTCCTGAACCCTTAATTGAAAGTGAACTGTTTGGCTATGAAAAGGGAGCCTTTACTGGAGCTGCTGAAAGAAAAACAGGAGAGTTTGAACGGGCAAATGGGGGTACTCTTTTTTTAGATGAAATTACCAATCTACCGGTCTCTATGCAAGCAAAATTATTAAGGGTAATTCAGGAAAGGAAACTGCAGCACCTTGGTGGTAATAAAAAGATCAATATAGATGCCCGTATGATTACAGCAACAAATGTTGATTTCCGCAAGGCGGTAAAGGCTGGACAATTCAGAGAAGACCTTTTTTATAGATTAAACGAATTTCATATTAAACTTCCGACACTACGCGAAAGACAGGAAGATATACCTATATTGATCAAATATTTTCTAGATGAAGCAAATCGGGAGTTCAGTAAAACAATCAGAGGGGTTTCCGGTAATGCAATGAAACTTTTTCTTGATTATCACTGGCCGGGAAATATCCGGGAACTAAAAAACGTGGTCAGAAAGGCAACACTTCTAAGCAACTCACATGAAATTACTCCTGACTTGATTTCATTAGACAATGCCGATTCATCCGAAGAATTTCATCCAGACCAAAATCAAAATATCGCATTTAAACATGACCTGGACGACGGAGCTTCTCTTAAAGAAATAACTCAAAAAGTAACAAAAACGATAGAAAAGGATGTGATTAAACAAATATTGACCAAAGTAGGCGGTAATAAAAGCAAAGCCGCTAAAATGCTGAAAATAGATCGTGTGACTCTTTATTCCAAAATGAAAGAATTCTCCTTATAATAAAATATCTGTCCCTTCTGTATTTTGACTTATTTCAACCTGCTTATTCATGATTTGCCGCAAAGGCGCCAAGACGCTAAGATTCTCCAAGAGCAAAAGTTTCAGCGACTCTCCAAAACAGATGCCGATAAGTACATGAAATCGAAAAACTGAAGCATTTTAACGTGTATTTCTCTTTATTACTGTACCATATTCTGTTCAGGCGGGTATGACAGGAAATTTTCACGGTGATTTTTTTGTGACATGTTGTCTGATTTCAACAAATAATGCAGATTTCACTTTACACTTTTAGAGTTTTAAGATAGCCCTCCAACTTTTAAAATCGATTGTCAATTTTTATTTCTACTTTTGCAACACATTTGTAATAAACATGATATCTATAATTTTCCCTTCTTTCTTTATAAACAATACACCTCTTGGCATTCTTGTTGCTATAACATTGCCATGCTTAGTTTGGAGATCGGGCTAATCGGTCGTTTAACAAATTAAGTAAATCTGAAAATAGGAGGTGAATCAAATGGCAGTAGAAAAAACAATCGGAAGTTCTAGTCTGGTAGAAGTCGTAGACCGTATACTGGATAAAGGAATCGTTGTTGACGCATGGGTAAGAGTCTCTCTTGTAGGGATCGAACTTCTCGCTGTTGAAGCAAGAGTAGTTGTCGCATCCGTCGAAACCTATCTGAAGTATGCTGAAGCTATCGGCCTCACAGCCACAGCGGCATAAGTGTTCGATAAGTAACAAAAAAATTATGTTTTCAGATGCCTGACCAATTCATGATAAGGCGAGTTGCTTCAGGAGAAAACATAAAATCGAAAAAAAGGAGTATTTAAAATGGCTGTAGAAAAAACAATCGGAAGTTCTAGTCTGGTAGAAGTTGTAGACCGTATACTGGACAAAGGAATCGTTGTTGACGCATGGGTAAGAGTCTCTCTTGTAGGGATCGAACTTCTCGCTGTTGAAGCAAGAGTAGTTGTCGCATCCGTCGAAACCTATCTGAAGTATGCTGAAGCTATTG
>JAVCCS010000296.1 GCA_030765365.1 Candidatus Theseobacter exili | reverse complement strand
TATGCAGATTTTATGGCAATTAAGGAACTTCACAATCATGAGCCATGGCCTCATTGGGGACCTTTCTTTTTGGACTACTCTTCTTGGACATTGCAACGCAATAAACTAGTAAAGAGATATCCTGATTTAGAAAAATCTATTGGATTCTATAAATATATTCAATTTTGCTTCTTTAACCAATGGAAAGCATTGAAAAAATATTCTGAAGAGAAAGGAAGAATGCTCTTTGGAGATATGCCATGGTATGTAGGTCTTGACAGTTCCGATGTATGGGCAAACAAAGAACTTTTTGAATTGGACAAAAACGGATTGCCAATAAATGTCGCAGGCGTACCTCCTGATTATTTCAGCCACACAGGACAACTTTGGGGAAATCCACTCTATAACTGGAAAAACATAAAAACACTTGAGTGGTGGGTTGACGCAATGGAACTACAACTAAGCATGCTGGATATCCTTCGCATTGACCACTTCAGAGCTATTGATACCTTCTGGAAAATACCATATAACTGGGCAACATCAAAAGGCACAGCCACAGAAGGTTTCTGGGAAAAAGGCCCGGCCGAAACGCTACTCAATTCAATCAAGGAAAGACTAAATTATAAAAAATCACATTCGCAGTTACCCATTGTGGCTGAGAATCTTGGCTATCTTGATCCGCTATATGCAACAATTGAAGATTACCCATCATTAATTGCACCCGCAAATCGTTATAAAGTCTCTCCTCGTTTCTCGTGTATGATGAAAAACCAAAGCTGTTTACTCGGCAATGGTTTTAATCCAAAAACGGGCGAATATAATACACGGCAGGGAATTGATTCTCTTCTCTCTAAATTTGATCTTCCTGGAATGCGTGTTTTACAGTTTGGTTTTGAGGATTTACATAAAAGCAATTCTAATAATCAGGTTTCAAATTTAGTTGTTTATACAGGAACTCATGATAATAATACAACTCTCGGGTGGTATAATGAAAATCACCAAAATAACCCCGATTCTTCACAGGAATCTCTCGGTGACAAAATTCTAGATTACCTTGACTCTAATATGCACTTGCCCGAAATAGTTCGTCCATGCAAAGATAAAAAAATCTCTGTCTGTTGGAACTTGATAGAAATAGCTTTTAGGTCAGATTCTTTTCTAGCCGGAGCGCCGTTACAGGACTTCCTTGAACTTGGTGAAGAAGCCAGAATGAATAAACCCGGCGATACAAGAGGCACATGGTGGACATGGAGAGCAACCTTAGATCAATTAGATTTTACCAATCTTGCTCGTGCAATTATTAAACTTAATGAATTTTATGGTCGTGTTTCTTTATAAAACCAGTGTCTATACGTCTTTTCTACAAATCACAAATTAACTATTTCCACAGATAAGTCTCCTGTTTCGAGAATTGCCGCTGTTGCTTTCCCTCCTAACCACCCTCCGCATTCTCCCGGATTAACGATAAGAGTTTTTCCAATTTTATCAACTCTCTTTTCATGCGTATGTCCATGCACAATTATATCTACTGACTGATTTGCCGCAATTTCATCGACAAAGACAGGATCGTGAACAACTAAAACCTTTTTACCATCCAGTTCAATTCTCAGTGGTGGCTGAACAATTCTTTGACCGGATTTACTCAGCAAACCTAATATTTCCCCGTCATTATTTCCGAAAACTCCGTAGAATTTTCCCTCAAACCGATCTAGTATCCTGAACACAAAAGGCGCAACATAATCTCCAGCATGAACAATTACAGAAACCCCCTGACTGTGAAATATATTTACAGCCTTATCAAGATAATCCAAATTGTCATGAGTATCAGCAATTAGTCCAACTTTCAAAATTTGTCCCCTTAGAGCTATCAGATATTCAAAATAAAAAAACTGCTACAGAAAGAACTGTTGTATATTTTTTTGATCTTATTATCGCAGACTGTGTGCAATTTGTCGTTTTTACAATTTTGTCACTGATACGATATATTTCCTTCTTTTCATCCCAGCTCTTATCCTCATCAAATTCTATGCCCAATGTTGAGGCCAGCATTGCAGCAGCAAGATCTTCAGCATAGTCCCCTGCTATTTTTTCATTCTGTCCAAAGGCATGATACTCACTGATATATCCGTATGAAGACTTTATTGTAGGCACAGCACATCCAATTGAAGAAGAAATCAATCTATGAGGCTCGTTTGAGGAACAACGAGCCATTACACAAAAAGTAATCATTCCAGGAACAAGGTCCTTTAATCCCTGTACCCTCGATATAATTTTACATTGGGGAGGCAAAATACTGGACACAGTTACTAAATTGCATTTTTCAATGCCTGCACGGCGCAATGCCAGCTCGAAAGAGCGCAATTCATCAGAATGTATACCTACTCCTTTTGTGAAAAACATTTTACGTGGAACCAGTTGCTCCATTTTTCTCTCTCCTTTGTGAAGATAAAATATATCCAATAAATCTGTATATTAACTTTGCTGCAGTAAAGTCAGAACTAATACATCCTTCCTGTGGCGCAAGTTCAACCACATCAAATCCAACAACGTTTTTTTCTTTTGCAACTTTTTTTAATACGTCAAGCACTTCATACCAATACAAGCCCCCAGGTTCAGGAGTACCTACTGACGGCATGCAAGACGGATCAAATACATCTAAATCAATTGAAACATATACATTTTCAGTCAAATATTCATCAAGCATTTCAAAGTCCAACCCATCCTTCAGGTCTTTTGCAAAAATAACATTAACATTATCGTTATTTAAAACTGGTAATTCTTCACTACTAATACTTCTCACACCTAGCAAAACAATTTTGCCTATTTCTGACAATCTTCTTGATGTACAAGCATGATTATATTCACTTCCCTCATATTCATTGCGCAAATCCGAATGTGCATCAAATACAAGAAAGGAAAGATCAGAATGAAATGACTTTAAAGCTCTAGCCGCCCCTATTGAAACTGAATGCTCTCCACCAATAAGAACAGGCAATTTTCCAGAAGCACAAATAATTCTGCAATTACTCTCTATCTCATCTATCGCCCTGCCAGGAGAAAGACTTTCTATCTTGAGGAATTTATTCGTATGTATTCCTGATTTATATGTCTCAATTCCTATCTCTTCATCGTAAAACTCCAGCTGCTCAGATGCTTCAATTATTGCCCTGGGCCCAAATTCTGTTCCCTTTTGATATGTTACAGTTTTTTCATAGGGTGTTGGTACAATTACGATTTTGGAATTTTTCAATTCGCAGTAAGGCGATGGATATTGTCCAAAGTTCGGGTTATTTATAAAGGATTCCTTTTTCTTCATGAAACTAACCTAAAAATAATCCCACTTAGTCTGCCTGCCAGCCTTTTCAGTTTCTTTTATCCAAAGCAGACAATCTTTTACTTCTTTTGAAACTAGTAAAAAAACCTCGCGTTCTCTTCCATCACGCACTTTTTGCCATAATTCCAGAGATGAATAAGGCTGTACCAGATGATTTTCATATTTTTGCGTAATCAATAATTCTTCCAAACGCTTTAGCTTATTTCGCAATGCACACATTATTATCCCTCTGCATTTAAAATTATCTTACAGGATACCAGCGGTCATCAGAAACAGAATGCTGATACTTTTTTGTAAATACCTGCTTCTGTGTTGAAGGAAGCTCTCCGCCTTTTGGAAAAGATCCTTTCCTTCCTGTCCACCGCACATCCTTTTTGAAATATACAGTTGCTGTGTGAGGATACGACAAACTACTCTGTTTTTTAATTACAATTTTATCAATTGCTGCTTCAAATCCAAATTTCTTAGAAATAAGTTTTAATTCACGGCCTCCATGATAATCTTCAATCTTTTTTCTTAATTTTTCTTTAAGAACTTCAGTCGGATCTGAACAACCATAGTTAAACGCCATTGAAACAAACATAATTATAATAATAAACAAGCATGGGCTTGATAAAAATCTGCTTTTCAATATAAGAACTCTCCATTCAATCAATTCTCTGTTTCACTTAACCCTTTACATATATCAACCGGAAACAAACCGTTTTTCATCCAATTAACAATTTTTCTTGTATTTTGAACCTGTCTTTTTTGCACAGCTTCTTCTGCTCCATTAATTAATTCTTTATGAAAAATCGCTACTTGTTCTCCGACAAAATTCCATGCAAATTTTTCCGTATAAGCCAAAGCCTTTTTCTCAGTGTTTTTCATAAGGCTCGGACTGCCAAGTATTCTGATTATTCTATCCGCTAAAGAACGGCTGTCTCTAAATCCTGAAAAAAAGCCCCTTCCGTCTGCTAACAGCTCTTTTGCATAAATATATGGTGTTGATACTATCACTTTGCCCAACGATAAAGCATAAGCGAGAGTTCCACTTACCATTTGATTATATTCCAGATATGGAGTTATGTAAATATCTGTTGCATTAAGATATAGCAATAATTCTTCTATCTTGAAATATTTATTAATAAATCTAACATTATTACAAAGTCCCTTTTTCTGAATCATTTTTTTTAGCAACAACCGGTATTCCTCTCCCTCGCTCTCAATTATTTTAGGATGAGTTTTCCCAAGTATAAGATATTGCGTGTCAGGAAACCTGTCTACTACCTTTCCCATAGCGTCAACCATATATTCCAACCCTTTGCCTTTACTTATAAGACCAAAAGTTGAAATTACATTTTTGCCTTCATAACCTATCTGTTTTTTTGCATGCTTAATATTTAGCGTTTTAGAAACAGGAGGTGTGCCATGTGGGATAAGTCTTGCTTTTTCAAATTCACTCACTCCATATGATTCTCTTAATATTTCAATAGCTGTTTCTGCCATGATGAAAAACCTGTCACATTTAGCAATAAGCTTTTGAATGATTTCACACGCTTTCCTAGAAGGATTGCGTGCTAAAGTATGGAAAGTAACAACTAGTGGGATTGTGAGATTTTCAGTCAGACCCAAAATTTTTCCACCCCAACTACCACCAAATATGCCAAATTCATGCTGTACATGAAGCAATTTGTAATTTTCGTTTATTATTACAGCTGCTTTCCTATAATCACCCGCTATGTTTTTTCTTATTTTCCCTACAACTTCGGCTGGATAATCAAGGATATGGTCTTCGTTGTCTGCGACAACGCAAATATGACTCTTACTTCCCTCATTGAATATATCATGCGCTTCAATAAGGTCTTTCATATACGTTGCAATACCACACTCTATAGGCGGAAATGTCCCTACAAAAATTACATCTGCATCTGACGATATTTCAGATTTATTGAAAAATTGTGATTCTTTAGTGTTTTTGGACATGGCAGCAAATATCGAAAAAGGTTTTCTTTTAATATAATATAGGACAGGTAATATTGCTAGATAATTCAAAACTACTTTTCTGTTTTAGTTTCTTTTTTGCCTTTTTCTGAAGCACTTTTATTCGTTTCCTGTGATGCTTCCTTTTTTGCTTTTTCTTTGTAATCAGTGCTTCTATAATCTGTTGCATAGAAACCGGAACCTTTAAATATAATGCCACTTCCGATTCCAATTTGTCTGACCAATATTCCTTTACAAGAAGGACAAGTCTCTAAAGGAGAATCTGATATTCTCTGAAATGCTTCAAGGGTTCTGCCGCATGAATCACATTTGTACTCATAGGTAGGCATTGCTGAACACCTCATCAAACTTATATATATCATCAAAATCCGAAATATTATCAGTATCCGACTTTGCCATAAGACCAAGATCTATTAAACGATACACAATTTTGCCATAATCCCCGGTCGTTGAAAGCCCCCATTGCTCTAATACTGTCAACGTCATCGGACCAAAACTTTCCTTGGCATAATCCCTGATCCCTTCAGAAAGTTCTTTTCCACTGATATGTCTTTTTTCAGGCAGGCGTTTCACCGAATACTCAAGCGCCTCAATAATGAATTCGTATGCTTCAGGCACATATTCCCTGGGAAAACGATCTTTTATTATAGTAAATAGAACATCCGATATACTACTCATTTTCAACACCGGAACCAACAACAACTTTTGCTTCCCGCAACAAGCGACCGTTAATAAGATATCCTTTTGATACTTCCTGAACTACTATTCCCTCTTCTTCAGCAGGCACCACCATCACTGCTTCCTGAAAATCAGTATTAAATGGTTTGCCTACAGACTCAAGAGGTATTATTCCTTTTTTTGAAAGACATTCCAACATTTGTCTTTCAACAATCTTGACACCTTCATATAACGCCTGATAATTATTCGCACTATTATTATCTGCACAAATTGCCCTTTGAATATTATCAAGAACTTCGAGTAATTCTTGCGCTACTTCATCAAGGGCAACCTTACGAAGTTCTTCTTTTTCTCTGGCAACACGTTTCTTATAGTTATCAAATTCAGCCTTTAATCTCTTTAACTGGTCGAGATATTTCGCTGATTCCTGCTTTGATTTACAAGACTCTTCTATCGTTTTTGATTTTGATTTAGACGTTGGTGCTAAATGATCTTCGATCTTTTTTTCAACATTCTTTTTACACGATCTTTTCTTTTCCATCAATACTTCTCCACTGCACATATCGTCCTATTCTTCAGGTGCTTCTTCAAGCTTTTCTTCAGAAACCTCATCAGCATCTTCTTCTAAATCTTCATCAGTTTCATCGTCTTCTTGATCCACAACTTGCATCTCACTTTCAGAATCAATTTCCGGAACATCAACATTGTCACTGAAAATTCCAGGTTTTTCAGATTCAGCATCAGATGGCTCTGCTGTAAAAAAAGTCTCAGGCGCAGATTCTTCCTCAACACCCTCCTGCCATTTTATTGCAATTTTCCCTTCAATTAACTCCTGCATTGCTATATCAAGAGGAGATCTTAGCTTAGTGTGGATTAAGGGCTTACTTCCGGTCATCAACTGTCGAACTCTTCTGATCAACAAAACAACCATTTCGTACTTGTCATAGGGTAGATCTTGTCCCAACTGCACTTTCGAGCTCTCTGGTCTCATATTTTTGCAGTCCTTCCTTAAAATAGATTCTTGTTTATTTTAACTTATAAAAAGTGGAACCTTTCTATACCAAACAGTTAAAAGAAAAGCAACTAAATATTTTAATATTATTCAAAGTATCACAAATTATCTATATTTAATACTTTTTAGAATATCAGCTGCGTAATCTGAAAGAGTTTCATCACGAGCCCCCATAATTAAAATCAAATCTCCCGAAACAGACTCTTCTTTGATTTTACTCAATGCCTCTTCTCTAGTATGACAATAGTTTACATCTAATTTTCTATTCTCTTTTAAAACTGCAGCTGCAATATCACTGGAAGAAAAAGATCTATCAACAGTGCCACCTGCATAATACACATCAAGTATAATTAAAACATCCTGGACTCTTATGGCTTTTGCAAATGTTTCGACCAATTCACTCCACATCATTTTAGTTGGAGCATATCCATGCGGCTGAAAGACAGCCATAATTCTTTTTCTATTTATTTTTGCGGCAGTTATTGCTGAATAAATTTTCTCCGGATTATGGGCATAATCATCAACAACTGTTACTCCGCCTTCTTCACCTAATATATCGAATCTACGTTTAACGCCTTTATATGATTTCAAAACCCTTGAAATCTTCTCTAAAGAAAATCCAATATATTCGACCACACAACAGGCAGCTAATGCATTCATGACAGTATATATGCCCGGGCCATTAACTCTAAAACTTACGCCATTTATATAAAACTTTACATAAGTTCCATATAACTTAATGTCTTTAGCTTGCATATTATTATCGTCGCTGAGCCCAAATATATATTTTAATTCTGACTTGTTGATTGCAGTATTTAAACTTTTTATATCTCCATTTACAATTAAAACATCTTCGACATTGTCCGAAAACCCTCTAATAACTTGTTTCATTTTCTCTATATCTAAATGATCGTTACTCAGGCTTGTTATAACGCCTATGGATGGCTTATACAATTCAAGTCTTCCATCACTTTCATCAGCCTCAATTACACAAATGTCTGATTGCCCAACACAAACATTTCCAAGCCCTTCACACTTCAGTTTATTGTTAAGAAAACCTCCGACAAAAGCAGTTACATCGCAGCCCAACTCATTTAAACAATGAACAATCATAGCTGTAACTGTTGTCTTACCACTAGTACCTGACACAGCTATCTTCCTTGTGAAATCATTGAATATTCCTGCTAAGACTTCAGTGCGAGCACAGATTTTAATGCCTAATTCATTAGCTCTTTCTTTATCAGGATTATCCATTTCAATAGCAGGAGTAATAACAATTCTATCAATTGAATTATTAATTTTTGATCCATCTTGTTGATAAAGTTTTATCCCCTGCTCTTTTAATATATTAAACTTAATATTTTCAGGATTACTATCATACATCCGGTCAGAGCCGGAAACATCATTACCCTTTAAAGCAAAATATTGCGCAATTGCGCTCATTCCAATCCCACCAATTCCAATAAAGTGATATTTCATTAAGCAACCCAGCCTTTCATGATTATAAAAAGAATATTATATTCATTTAACGATAATTTGAAATATTGTTTTGCATAATAAATATATTTTTTTGTATACTTCCGAATAAACGGTTCTTTTGGATGCAGATTTTGCAATAGGCATGAAAAGCGCATCGAAAGATATGGGGTTAAAGTATAAAGCAAGTTTTCCGAATAGTAGCTCGTATATATTATCATAGAGAAAGCGTTAAAGACTCGCTCTGCAATTAGAAACGCAAAACAAGTCAAGGAAGTGATGTTTACTTATAGACATAATAACGCGTCTCTCGTCAACGTCTTCGTATGACTCTTTTTATGCTTTTGCCGGAAATGCAGAGAAGAATAAAGAAAAAACAAATAGATTTTGACGAATTTCATTCTTCTATTCATATCTCTGGCTAAATAAACTTTAAAAAAGGCATATAAAATGCGGTTATTTTTTTCATTACTTTTTATTTTTTCAACTTCTTTATCTTCTTGTTATGCTTCTTCAATCTATCCAAAAAACAAACGTTGGAAATATATAGTTATCCACCATAGCGGGACTGAAGTTGGCAACGCCAAAGCTTTTGACAGGAACCACCGTGCCAGAGGCATGGAAAACGGGCTTGCTTATCACTTTGTAATAAACAATGGTTCTTCAGGAACAAAAGACGGTGAAATTGAAATTGGCGAACGATGGAAAAAGCAGCTTCATGGAGGACATTGCAAGCAGGAATCGATCAATCAATGCGGAATAGGAATATGTTTAGTTGGTAACTTTGAAAAAAATCAGGTTTCAAAAAAACAACTAGACAGTCTTGTCTGGCTCGTAAAAAAGCTTATGCGTTCTTACAATATCCCTGCATACAGGGTGAAAGGACACGGAAACATGAAAGGAGAACACACCAGGTGCCCTGGAAAAACATTTCCTTTTAAAACTCTTTACCGGTCTTTAAAAAAATGATTAACTGTAATGCTTGACAGTTAGATTGTCTGTTTCTAAAATTATCGAACTGTTGTTTTTTTTGGCGGCGTACCCAAGTGGTTAAGGGGGCGGTCTGCAAAACCGCTATTCATCGGTTCGAATCCGATCGCCGCCTCCATTATACATATTGTGTGCCGGAGTGGCGGAATAGGCAGACGCAGCGGACTTAAAATCCGCTTCTCATTCTGGGAGTGCCGGTTCAAGTCCGGCCTCCGGCACCATAATAACACAAAACAAATCCATTTTTATTTTCTCATGTCTAATTCGCTCAAAAAACATCTTCTCTTATCAAAATAAAACAATTTGAAAGAAAAATGTGCGTTAATGAAATAACATAATTGTGTTGGAATTGCAAGAAGCTGCCTTTTACCAAGACAAGCGAGAGAAATCCTAGTTGTTATAACTTAGTTAGTTTATCCAAAAGAAGTCTGGCTTTACTGTTTTCCGGGAACATTTTTATGATATCGCACAATTCAACTATTGCGTCTGTTTTTTTGTCCATTTTCATATAAATTCTTACAAGATTTTCTCTGACCTGAATATCGTATGGATTCAATTTCTTTTGAATAATAAATTCATCGATAGCTGCTTTTTCGTTTCCAACTGAGCCATATATTATAGCCATATTTTTATGAACATTGCCAAAGTGAGGAGCAATTTCATTGCATTTTTTGTAAACTTCCAATGCCGCCAACGGCTCACCGGCATAAGCCAGGCAATATGCAAGTTTGTAACGTGCATCAAATAATGATTGATCAGCTTTCAAAGCCAGCATGTAACTTACAGCTGCTTCCTTCCAATTGCCCTGATTCCTAAGTCTTATCGCCTGTTTAAAATAAACTTGTCCTTCGATCGGAAAAACAACTCCTTTTACAAGCAACCACGCTGCAAGTATTGTTACTGATATTGCTGCTATATAGGCTAGTTTTCTATTTACATCAAAAACCAATGGTTTTGAAGTATTAGCAGTTAATCCAGCTATCATGCCAAGACAGAACCAAAACGGTACAGCAGATGATGTGAATCTCAAATTTACATCTATAGTATTATGTACCAACAAACCTGTTATCCCTGATATCATTCCTGCAAGGAGTAACTTTTTGTCCTTACTTATATCTTCATTAAATAATGTTTTTATACCATTATATATTACATATATAACAAGCAAAATAAACGCCAGCAGCCCCATAACACCCGTTTCCGATGCCAATTCAATAAATTCACTATGTGCATGCCTGGTTCCGGAAACACTTTTGATGTGTCTGAAATATTCCGGACTCCTGTATGAGGGAAACATTTCGAAAAAACGTCCAGGACCAACACCAATCATGGGATTATCCATACACATTCTTACAGCGCTTTCCCAAATCAAAGGTCTGATATCCTGGGCTATCTGCTTTTGCAGTGAATTTCTTATTGCAGGAACAAGCATAATCGCAAATAGAACAATTACAATGATGCTTAACGAAAATCTGAGTCTAAAGGATCTGCAAAACTTACTTGAAAGTATCAATAATACAGATATTCCAGAAAACAAGCCAATCCAGGCCCCCCATGAATTCGATAGAATAAGACCGCATAGACAGCATGCAGCCGAAATACCTGCAATTATTGTCTTCCATTTTTCCATACTACAGCATACAGAAGCAAGAAATATCGGCAATGAAAGCACCAGGAAGGCTCCATAGCAATTCTTATTGCCAAACGTAGACATCGCAGCATTACTTCGAAGATATTGATCAGTGGCAATAAAAAATGCAATTATCAGAGCACCCGACCAGAAAAGTAATGCTTTTTCAATAAATCCCTTTTCCAACACAAAACTGCTTACCGAAATGAACAAAATAATATAAAATAAGGTTCCCAGGATGTATTTAAAAGAAGCATCGTCTCTTATATTCAAAAGATACGACATAATAAAAACGAAACTGAATAGTAATGCAAAAAATATAGATTTTTGCAAAAGTATTTTTCTTTCAGGAAAAATTACCCATTTTGCACAAACAATCAACAATACTAACGCAATAACTGCATGAAAATAGGCTGTTTTGAAAAAAAAAGGGTTTCTTGTAACAGAAGAAACAGCAAGAGGGACAAACCCCATCAGAGAAGAAAGTAAAAGCCCGACTATCACATCCTTCCCGAATTTATTATTTCCATGTCCATTATTTGCTAATTTTTCTATCATAAAAAAACTCCGGATCAACCTGTTTCAATTGTTCGAATAGTTTTTCTGCCTCATTTTCCCTCCCATATGCTTTCAGCAGCAGCCCAAGATTATATAGTGCATGCACATTATCCGGTTCATTTGTCAAAACTCTTCTATAAAGTTCCTCAGCTTTTGCAGCCTCGCCATTTTTCAGCATTATACTTGCGAGGTTAATCTTATATGCAGTACTGAACGGAGCTAATTCTACAGATTTCTGCAAGAATTTCTTTGCCTCATTATATTCTCCTTTTTTCGAAAGAATGATTCCCAGAAAATCATATGCCTCAGGATTAACAGGATCAATACCTATGGATTTTCTCATATCCTTTATAGCACCATCAGTATCACCATAATAGTCTCTGCATAATCCTCTTGCAATAAAAGCCTGTCCATAATGAGGAGTCATAGAGAGAATTCTATTTACAATCTCCTTTGCTTCAGCAGTTTTACCTGATCGAATTAATGCTTTCCATAAATTATAATTTGATTCAGCTGAATCTCTATTCAATTCCAACGCGGCACGAAACCATTTCATTGCACCTGCGTATTTACGCTGTTTTTCCAATAGTATTCCAATATTGTTATAACTAAAGTCATTATATGGATATATTTTTAAACCGTTTTTATAATGGAATAGACTTTTTTCAATCCCCCCTCTCATGGCATAAGCTTTTCCGAGAAAGTTTTGCACATTCACATCATTTGAGTTTTTTGCAGCTGATGATATTAATATTGATATTGATTCTTCAATTTTTCCTATATTCAGTGATCTTGACCCCTTTTTAAGTAAAACCTGCGCTGATAATTTCATAGTAAAAACCCAACATGCCCATATTAACATCGCTATTGACAAGGAAAACAAAAACCATGAAAACACCGGTTTCCAGTATATAACTTTTTCTTTTCCTGATTCCTCAACAACAGCTAATAATCCTATATACAGCCAGAAAACAGTTAAAGAAGCCGGAACTTGAAGCGGAAAGCTAAACAGCCCATGAATGCTCATAGCAGCCAATCCCAAGCCAATAGCCAATGCGTATGAATCAACTTCCTTAACAAAATGTATTTTAGAAATCCTTCCAAATGCAACTTTAAAAGATGACAACAGTAAGCAAATAAAAAAAATAATTCCCAAAAGTCCTGTTTCAGATGCAACTTGCAAATAATCATTATGCGCTTTTAAAACAGGAGCAAGACCTCCGGATATTTTTCTTTCTTTCTGATCACGATATAGAGGATATATATTCTTATACATTCCAGGGCCACAGCCAAAAAAAACAAAGTCATTTATCAAATGAATTGTTCTTTCCAGGTCATCAATCTAAACTGCGTCGATTTTTGAGAAACATCGAATATTGACATTGCACGAGAAACAACAGTTCTATTAGGTTCTTTACTATACCTTCTACCAATTGCAACAATTCCAACCACTATCAGAACGACAATAACAATCCCAACATATAAGGTTCTCATTTTTGTTTTAAGTTCTATTTCAGAAGCTCTCCATATAAAAAAACATCCGATTGAGAAACTTGCTGCAAAAGCAACATATCCGCCTCTGCTTCCTGTAATGCATAAATGAATAAACATTAAAAAAAATGAAACAGCTGAAAAACTTTTTCCAGCAAGCTTGCCGTTTTTCCAAATACTAATCATTGCCAACGGTAAAACCATTACAATAAACTGTGCCGCATAATTGACATGTCCCAATGTTGAAATCGGACGAAATTGCTTTTTTACATGAATAATATCAATACCAAGGTACTGCAGTATTCCGTACAAGGAAACAATTGCCCCGCATAGCACTAGTATATTTATTGAACTCTTTTGAATAAAAAACGTGTTTCTTGAAGTAGCGATTGTTAAAAAAAAGATAATATACAGCAGTAAATGAATATATTCACTTACTGCTGTAACCGTAAATCCTGAAAAAATCAATGATACTGTATAAGGTATAACAAGGCAAAAAACGACGATAGTTATTGAACCATATGGAATCTTTAATTGTTTTTTTAGTAAGAACTCAAAACATCTAAACGCAAACAAAAGACAAATTCCAAATTCAATCAATACATATTTTGGGTATTCATATACACTGAAACACACAGGTAAAAATATCAATACGCAGGCCACAACCAGTATGCCTGTTCCAATATCACAGGTTTTACCGACGATAGATGTTAAATGTTTTCTATTAATCCTCTTCACTCCCCAGCAATATCAGTTTTTCTCATCCAATATCTTCATTATACTAAAAAAAAGACGGCGCGCATTACAAATGAGCGCCGTCTTTTAAAACTACTACAAGCTTTTTTCTTACTCAGCAGGTGCAGATGCTGCTGCTGGCAAACCTGATACTGATGATACATGGCCATCAACGTAAAGCACGTTCACTGATTTTGGTTGATCGTGATTTTCCGCATCATCACAAGCCAATGGTGAATTAGCCGGATCATTCTCTGTCAAATCGACATATCTGTAGTCAGAATCTGAAGCACTTGTTCCATCACCCGAAGGACAAATATAAACATTGTCATCTTGCAAGTAATCAGCTGCAAGAACGGCTAAGCTGCTTTTTCCACCACCAACAGAATTGTCTGATGGAAAGTCTTCATCATAGTCAATTGAATAAGTATGCACAGCTACACCAACTTGCTTCAGGTTGCTGATACATTTTGTCTGACCTGCTCTTCTACGGGCTTTTGCCAAAGCAGGCAGAAGCATACTAGCAAGAATTGCTATGATAGCAATAACAACCAGAAGCTCAATGAGTGTAAAACCTTTCGAACGTTTCATACACACCTCCCTTTAATTACTATTAAACACATTACACTTCAGTTAATATTCATTTTTTACATATGATATAGAAGCAATATACATGCCAATCAATCATTCATTCATCATAAACACAACCAGCTCAACATTTTCTACTTAAACAAAAAGCAACAAACAATATGCTGCAAAATTATTAGTTCAAAAAACATATGGAAAATTCGTTATCATGCGCGCCATACACGCATCCCGCGCACTTAACACGCTAACATCCCTCACTATATAGCTTGTATTTTTGCAAATAGTACCGAAGCGCATGCCTGCTTAACCCTAACTTTTTAGCAGCTTTTCCTGGCCTATTCTCGGATTTATCCATCGCTGATAAAACAAGTCGTTTTTCAAGGTTATTGACTGCTTCTTTAAAGCTTATTCCTGAAGAAACATCTATTTCAGTAACATCAGCACTAGGGGATTCCGTCAAGATTTCATCCGTAAAATCTTTCTCAGTCAACTCTTCATCTTTTGAGAGCAAAATAGCTCTTTCAATAAGATTTCTCAATTCGCGCACATTTCCCGGCCAGGAATATCGCAATAACAATTCCATAGCTCTTTCGGATATTGAAGATACTTTTTTACTAAACTGTGTGTTGTATTCTTTAATGAAAGATTCCGCAATAACCGGAATATCATCAATTCTTTCCCGTAAAGGAGGCAGCACAATATGGATTACATTAAGTCTGTAATATAAGTCTTTCCTAAACTCCCCCGCTTTCATTGCAACTTTCAAATCCTTATTTGTAGCTGCAACAACTCTTGTATCAGTTATTAGAGTTTTTGATCCACCGACTCTTTCAAATGTTTTTTCTTCCAAGACCCTTAGTATCTTTGCCTGCATCATTTCGCTCATATCTGCAATTTCATCAAGATAGATTGTTCCTCCTTCAGCCAATTCAAATTTGCCTTTTCTTTGCATATGAGCACCTGTAAAAGCTCCCTTTTCATGGCCGAAAAGTTCACTTTCAAGTAAAGCTTCAGGTAGTGCTGCAGAATTCACAGCAATAAAGCGCATATCCTTCCTGTTGCTTTCCTGATGAATTGCATGAGCCACAAGTTCTTTACCCGTGCCGCTTTCCCCTTCAATTAATACGGTACTGTTTGTTGGAGCAATATCTCTAATTAATTTACAAATCTTAATAATTTTTTCATTGCTGCCTATAATTGTTTTTATATTGTATTTTTTTTCTATTGTCTCTTTAAGCTGCACATTTTCATTTTTCAATCTTGCATAATCAAGTGCATTTCTTACAGAAAATATTATTTCCTCAGGATCAAAAGGTTTTGGTATATAGTCATTGGCACCAGACTGTATCGCTTTTACTGCCATTTTGGGAGTCGCGTAAGCTGTAATCATTAGAACAGGCATTTCAGGATTATTTTGTTTAATTTTCTCAAGAAGGGTATAACCATCCATACCCGGCATCCTAGCATCCGTTACAACTACATCTATGTCTGAACCTTTTTCAATAATATTCAACGCCTTGTCAGCTGTTTCAGCTTCACTAACATCAAAAGATTCATCTTCCAAGATCAAGCGCAAAGTTCCCCGTAAGCTTTTTTCATCATCGACTATAAGAATTCGCGGCATATACTATTCTCCTGTTCTATTCGATCTGGCAGTTCTCATTGGAAATACAACCGTCACAACAGCGCCAGCATCATTGCGGTCTTTCCAATTCTCAATATCAATTGTTCCGTTATAGCTTTCTACTATATTTCTCACGACAGGCAGGCCAAGTCCGGTTCCATCAGGCTTTGTAGTGTAAAAAGCAGAAAACAGCCTTTCTGCAGGAACATCTCCGAATCCTCCACCTGTGTCTGAAAAAAGTACTTTTATTGAACCGCTTTTTATATACTCCAATCTCACTAACAATACCCCTTTTTTGTCAGACATAGCTGCTAACGCGTTTTTAACAATATTTCGAATCACCTGCCTAAACTGTCCTTCATCAAACAACAATTCAGGAGGCACTTTCTCGTACTCTTTAATAACTTTGACTTTTTTACTGCTATGCTGTGCCAGCATTAATTCTAATGTCTCATCAATGACGTCCTGCACATTAATTCGCGAAATCTTAACATTTGAAAGCTTAGCAAAATCAAGCATATTTGTCAGGATCTTATCTGCTCTTAAAACCTCTTCCTGTATTGTCTTTACTTGCTGCCTAATTCTTTCATTTCCTTTATCCACGTGCTTTAAGATATAGTATGCTGCATTATTAACAATACTCAGCGGATTTTTTATTTCATGAGCAATTTCTCCAGCCATGCGGCTTAAGCCAAGCATCTTATCCTTTCTTAGCTTCAATTCTTCAAGTTCCTCTCCTTCTTTTGTTTTCAGCCGAACAAGAGAATAAACACCCCAACAGCAACCACTCACAAGGACAAGAGCAAAAATTCGCAGTAT
>JAVCCS010000318.1 GCA_030765365.1 Candidatus Theseobacter exili | reverse complement strand
TTATCGATAGCTATTCTCTCGCTCTTAATTTATATTCCAGCTATGGACAATTCGCCACTGTGGGCGTGTAAAAACGCAAAAAACGCATCTGATATCTTTTTTTGGGAGTATAGAATGGCGGATGATCATTGTTTCTACCATTGTGCCTCTAATCTCATGAATTATGGTGGAAACCAATATCCATATCCTTCTCACGAGTGGGTATATGAAGGTTTGCAGTTAAAAGAATCCCTCAACGATTTTATTATACATACCAATATGGGCTATCTTGGATTCTATGCTGGTCCTAAAAAAACTATCATTGATTATCTTGCGCTTACCGACCCTTTTTTATCGCATATCCGTGGGGAAAAAGGTCTCTTGATTGGTCATAATAAACGATCGATACCTGCTGGTTATCTTGAGTCACGGATTGAGGGGAAAAATTTAATTGAGGATAAACGGCTCAAGAATTATTATAAAAAGATATTAACCGTAACGCGAGGGAAACTATTTACTCTTGAAAGATGGAAATATATTATAGATCTAAACCTCAGGAAAGACAGATACTATCTCAATGATTATATAGTCGATATTACAAGTGAAGAAGTAACCAGATTCCGGAACCAGATTCTAATAAAATAGATGCGAGCAGGCTCCCCAATATAATTTCTAAACTGCGATTACGAAAGACAACAATATTTAAAAGGAGTATTGCCCAAAAAATGCGACAGCTGACTCAAAATACACGCGCAGTCTTTGATTATTTGAAAAGGACACGGAATAGTTGCTGTTTTTAGGCCTTTAATTGATAGAACAAATTTACCGCGATCGCACCCGATCGGTCATGGCGTTTGATCGTATCGGAATGCTCAAAACCCTCAAGACCCGTGTCAGGGTTGTCTGAGTGTATCGCAAGACCAGGTGGGTCGCTCTTTTTTCCACGGACCTGACTCTTTCCGTTCCGGAGATGATCGAATATTACGGGGCTCGATGGAAAACCGAAGCTGCTTTCAAAGAACTCAAGCAGGACCTCGGCAGTGCCGAAACCCAAAACCGGCATCCCTTTGCCGTCACAAACCATCTGCATTTTTGCATGATGGCTGCTTCTCTGAGCTGGGTTTACGCCAGCCGTCTTGAAAAAACGCCAAGTCGCCGGAAGGCGGTTTCCGGAAGGCGTCATTTCGCCTTTTCTGATGTCCGCCGGTTGATCGCTGAAGCGGCATTAAGTGATGATTTTAGTAGTCTGTTTCCCGTGCCCCGGAAATCCGTTATTAATTCTCTCGTAACCGTACTACTCCGCATGGCGGCATGATGACTTTTCAGGAAACTTCAATTTTTAGGAAACTTCAATATAATTTAATTATCGGTTTATTTTCTCCTCCTAAATAAAAAATCCAAGAGCATTGAAATACTATCAAGAATTACGCTCTTGTTGAGTGAGCTATTTGTGAAAAGATATGTTATCGGCAATTCACTTATCTTAAGACCATTCCGATACACAAACATCAAAGCCTCGGTGTGAAAATCGAAACTTTTGGCCTTCATCTGCCGATTCAATAATAGTTCTACTGATTTTCGGGAGTACCTCCTAAAACCTGACGTTGCATCAGCAAATTTTGCCTTGGGAAGATTGCTGCCGAATGGCCGCAAGGAAAAACTGATAAGTAAGGTCGCCGCTTTGCTTAATACTTTTCTATATATCGGGACATTTTCCCTCTGTACTCTAACCCCCAACACTAAATCTGAATATGGCGCATTGATAAAGCCAGCTAACTCCTCAGGGCTATGGCTTAAGCCAGCATCCATTGTAATAACAAAATTATATCCATGTTCAAAGGCATATTGCATGCCATCAATAATTGCTTTAGGAATATGCGTATTACTGGTATGTGTTATACATTTGACTCCGTGAATGGAATTAACAATCTCTTCTGTCCTATCTTTGCTGCCATCATTTACAACGCAAACATCCGCATATTTCAGAGAGCGCGAGACAACTTCTTTAATGGTCAGTTCTTCATTATAAGCAGGAATAACAACAATTGAATTCTTCATAAGTTCACTTCATCATTTCATGAATAACGGTTATGTCTTCCGGGGTGTTAACATTAATGTATGTGGTTGCGAAAGGACTATAAAATACTTTTCCCCCATCATCTATGGAACATTGAATAAGATCAGGCAATTCTTTCTCTTTCCGATGTTGGTTTATCGGGGTCCGGTGAATATATTCAAAAACCTCCTTTTTGAACAATATATTTCCTGTACCCATCAGGTTATTAAACGGATTCCTTGGTTTTTCAACAAGCCTGAAAATTCTTGCAGTATTGGTATCAAAAAGTATGGAATACGTTTTGCCGATTCGAGACAGATCCTTTACGGGAATGACTCCACAAACGGCAAAAGTATCTTCCTGTGAAAAAAGGCTAATCATTGAATGATAATCTGGTTCAATCAAAAATTCATCGCCCAGCAAAAGGATAAAATTTGAATCCCCAATTGTGGATTTGCTACAGTCTATTGCATGGACAAGCCCGAGCTGTTCCCACTGTATAACGTATTTAACAGGTATACCCTTATATGAAATACCGAATGTGTTGATTATCCTCTCCGCCAGATATCCCACAACAATGACTATTTCATCAACATTTAACTTTAACGCATTTTCCAGACTATATTCTATCAAATGCTTACCTTTAAACGAAAAAAGGCATTTATTCTCTTATAATGTCGAGTCGCCTATTCTTTTTCCTCTTCCGCCCGCAAGAATCAATGCTTTTAAGCTGAAATTAATTTTTGATGAAGAGATTTTCATTTTTTTTCACCCAAGCTATTAGATTTTTAATTCCTTCTTTAGGCAATACTGTCGGCTTCCATCCTGTAGCTTCTTGGAACTTCGTATAATCTGCAACAAAATATTTTAAATCACCGAATCTTCCTTTATCAAAATTTACCTGAATCTTGTTATCCGTAATTGCAGCTATGATATCAATTGATTCCAAAAGAGATATCATTGTTTTTTGCCCTCCGCCGAGCGTATAAATTCCAGGCTTTTGCACTTTATAAAAAGCATCAAAGGCTTCAGCAACATCAGAAGCGTAAAGAATGTCCCTCAGTTGCTTACCTGTACCGAAAAGAGTTATTGCTTCATCAATTAATGCTCTAATTGAGAAATTTGCAACCCATCCATGATCCTCACCCCCAAACTGGTATGGTCCATAGATACCGCTCAATCTGAAACAAGCGACCTTAAGTCCATAAGTATCTATGA
>JAVCCS010000063.1 GCA_030765365.1 Candidatus Theseobacter exili | reverse complement strand
CTTTTCCTGTCTTTGGCAAAATCCACCTTCCCGCAACAAATAACGCAGATAGGCCAATAACCCATAAGAAAAAAACAACTATTATAAATCTCTTAATAAATTTCCATATACTATGCTTCATATTATTTTTCCGGTTTTAGATTTCAAAATTTCTCCATCCATACTATTATAAAAAAACGATTTATTATAAAGAGAAATCTTCTAAACAATAAGGATAATATTTCTGATGCGCATAATCTTCCTTTTCTTATCACTTTTTTTGATGACGGTTAACATACAAGCTTATGAAACGCTTTCTGATGCGGCAAGCAAGGGAAATGTAAAAAAAGTCAAAGCGCTGATAAAAAAAGGTGCAAAAGTAAATACCAGGGACGAGGGCGGATGGACAGCACTAATGAAAGCAGCAATGTTCGGACATGCTGATGTTGCTGAAATTCTTTTGAAAAAAGGAGCTGATATAGATGCAAAAGATAAAGAAGGAATAACAGCTATTATGATAGCAGCTGGAATGGGAAAACTTGAAACTGTTCAAGTTCTGCTAGATCACAATGCAAATGTAAACCTGCAAAACAGTGAAGGTATATGCGCACTAATGGCAGCTAACTGGGTTGGTCATACCGATGTTGTCTTATTGTTGATTGAAAAAGGAGCAGATGTAAATATAAAAGATATAAACGGAATTACTGCGCTAATGACTGCTGCTAAATATGAACAAACCGACACTGTAAAAGCCCTGCTTGAAAAAGGAGCAGATACCCTGGCAAAAGACCAGGACGGAGTTACGGCTCTAATGGAGGCTGCAGGAACAAATGATACAGAATCAGTTGAATTATTGTTGAAATACGGTGCTGATATAAACGCAAGAGACAATGACGGAGCAACTGCATTGTTATGGGCTGCAGATAATGGTCAAACAGAAATGATTAGCATCCTGTTAGCCAATGGTGCTGATGTAAACGCAACGGATAATAACGGTACTACTGCCCTAATAGGCGCTGCTAAGCAGGGTCAAATAGAAACAGTTAAAACTTTGCTTCAAAAAGGATCAGATATCAGCATAAAAAACAAGAATGGTCTTAATGCTATTGAAGCTGCTGAATCCAAAAACCATAAAGATATCATCGAACTACTTATCAAACAAGATAGGAGGAATAAATGAAAATATTTCTGACTTTTATTATTTCAGCAATCATTTTAGTTCTTATTGCTCTTGCTTACTACGGAGCTTTTAAAAAAATAGAAATTACAGAACATGCGACTGGGCCTTATCTGCTTGTTTATAAGAAGCATATCGGCGACTATAAAAATGTCGGTCCGGTTATGGATAAGATTTACAAAGATTTATTAAACGATTCTGTAGTAACCACGCGGGGTTTTGGTTTGTATTATGACAATCCTGGAGAAGTGGAAAAAGATAAACTAAGAAGCATTGTTGGCTGTATTCTGGAAGAAAAAGACAGAAATAAAATTGATAACTTAAAGGACAAATATACAATAACGGAATTCCCGGTCTCAAACAGTGTAATAAGCCAGTTCCCTTTTAAAGGAAAACCCTCAATATTTCTGGGAATATTTAAAATTTATCCTCCTTTAAGCGATTATTTAAAGGAACACAACTATGCGCAAGGACCAATAATGGAAATATACAATGTGCCGGCCGGAAAAATTCTTTATATTGCACCAGTAAATATTGATAAGAAATTTTATGATTCACTTCTCGAAACTGAAAAATCGGAATGATTATTTCAGCTTGGGTAGTAACAGCTTACTGTATTATCTTTTGTGTTTTCTGGTACATAGCTAACTACAAGGCAATACGTGTTATTTCTGCAGTAAACTTTTTTGAAAATACAAATCCTGATTTTCCTGAAATTTGGCCATCCCTAAGTGTAATAATTGCTGCCTGCAACGAAGCAGAAACTATAAAACCTGCTATCAGTACATTGCTAAATCAGGACTATCCAAATCTTGAAATTATTATGGTGAATGATAGATCCACAGATAATACAGGTCAGATAATTAAAGATATCTCAAAAAACGATTCAAGAATTAAAGATATTCACATACAGTATCTTCCAAGCGGCTGGCTTGGAAAGGTTAACGCTCTTGATGCCGGAACCAAAGCAGCCAGAGGAGAATGGCTATTATATACTGATGCAGATGTTCATTTTAAGCAAGGTATACTGCGAAAAGCTATTGCTTTTACCAATGCAGAAAAATGCGACCACCTTGCCCTTATGCCTGTACCTCACTCATCTTCTTTTCTACTTGAAGTAATAACAAAAACTTTCGGAATTATGTTCCTGCTGATGACAGAATCGGCTAATGCAGGGAACCCTGGTTCAAAAGCCTGCGTTGGAATAGGAGCATTTAATTTGGTCAGACGGTCTTCCCTGGAAAAAACAAATGGATTTTCCTGGCTGCGTATGGAAGTCGCCGATGATGTTGGTTTAGGCTTAATGTTAAAACAATCAAAAGCCAAATCCTGTTTTGAAATAGCCAGGGAGGATTTAAACCTTACCTGGTATTCTTCAATCAGCAAAATGTTTACAGGACTTGAAAAAAATCTTTACGGGGTACTTACCGGTTACAGCTATATAAATATGGCATTTTACTGTATTTTTGCATGGGCTTTTATT
>JAVCCS010000121.1 GCA_030765365.1 Candidatus Theseobacter exili | reverse complement strand
TAACCCAATACAAAAACATAGAAAAACAACAATGTATTCAGCATTATTAACAAAACGTACATTTAGCGCTGTAAAAACGCTTTCTTTATGCAAAAAACTTACAACTGACCATGCCGGACAATTTTTCAATTCATATTTATAGATTCTGTACCTGTTTTTGTAATCATCAACAACTTCATTACCTTTTATCTTTTTCACACCAATCCATTTCCACGGACCGGCACCGAATTGTTCGGTTTTTGCAAGTTCAACCTGCTCAGAATCCGGAATTTTCCAAATCAGCTTCAAAACCCAATAGGAACAGTTCGATACAAATATCAAACCCTCCGGCCCAACTAATGAAATGAGCACATCCTGTTCTGAAGCAAGCTGATCTTCAATATACTTAACTGATGTTTTAATAACAGCTACCCCAACAATAGCCTTATTATCATTTCCATAAACCGGGCAACTGTTGAAAACCCCCTTCTTTCCTGTTGTCTTTCCAACCGCCATATAAACGGCTGAATCCCCCTTTAATGAACGTTTAAAATATGGTCTGAAAGAATAACTTTTTCCAACAAAACTATCTGACTGATTTCTATTAGTGGAAGCAATCGTTTTGCCTTTGGCATCCATCAGATAACATGCTTCCGCTTCATATATATCTCTGAATTTATCCAGGATAATGTTGACGTCTGCTATAGTTTTGCTGTCAGGAGATTCAAGTACAGTTTTAACCTCCTCAATACTTGCCAAAGCAAGAACAGATCTATCATTCATTTCTATAAAACGTTCAATGTTATCTCGTATAAATTGAGTATTAAAATCCGCTTTACGTTCATGTATGGTTATGATTGATTTTCTTAAGGAAGTGACAAAATATATCCCTCCAAAAGCAATAGATAGAACTGCAATTAAGGCTATAACAATAAGAATGGCACGTAATTTCATATTTTCAGGCTTCTTGTTAAGTTTAAAAAACAATTATCCTATTTAATTTCATAAACGGCCGACCGACCTGTAAACAGTAACTTAAGACTAATACTATCAGTCTCAAGCTTTAATATTTTCGAAAGTGCTTTCCTATATAAAAATAACTGCTGCTTATACTGCTCAGCAATCTTTTCCATTGCAATATTATTTGAAACCATATCGCTTTTAAAATCCAGTATTTCTGCGCTGAAAGGCCTTCCTTGTTCATCATATAATATAGTAACCCTGTCAAAAACCCCGCTGACCCATTCATTTTCAAGAACAATTTCAAAACCTTTTTCACGCCATAAATCAACTTTACCGTCAGGCTTGGACAAAATCCTTTTCACCTCATCTGAAGAAACAGCCTTCCTAAATTGATTAATTAACAGCATTTTCATTTCATCACTAACAAAACATTCTCTTTCCCATTCGGAAATCAACTTATCAATATCAATCTCATCAATCCATGAAATTTTTTCAAAAAGCAAATGAATTGCTGATCCAAATTTTAAGGGAGACTTATTATCTCTAACAAAAAAATCAGCCGCCCTTTTTGAAGAAGTTTTTGTCCGTGAAGGAGAAACTCTGGCAAGATATTGTCTTGAAGAAACCCTATTATGAAAATCCAAAGGCCACTGATAATCCTCTTTCTTTTTTGTTTTATCACCTTCCAGTCCGCACTCTAAATACCAGTCACTTTTCCCGGATTCATAAATACATTTACAGATCTCGGCATTATCAAAGTTCAAGGTTGAAACATAATTTTCATCAGAAAGCTGACTCTTAAGAAACTCCGCCATTGAAAAAGACACTGAACCGGATTTTACAGGATTTTTTATTATATACAACCCCTGCCTGGCCCTGGTAAGAGCCACATACAACAAGCATAATGCATTAAAACCGGTTTCCTCATCTGCTTTTTGAATTTGCGATTTCAAAACAGAGTCATTTCTGGCAACAACTTTTCTAGGCATTTTCAATGCCCACAAAGATTTGTCATTTTTTTCATCGCGAGATAAAACAAATTCAGACCTGTCAGCTCTTGAAATGTTTCTTTGTTTTTCTTCCTGAAGTTCCGGAAGTATGACGATATCAAAACCTAGCCCCTTAGACTGATGAATTGTCATAATTCGGACAGCATTTTCAGCTTCAGGTTCATGAATCCTGTATTCTTCGACAAACTGCAAAAATGCATTACAATCGCGAACAGTACCACAATCAAATTCACCGGCAGCAATAATTAAATCATTCAGTCTTCTGCTGCCAAATTTGTCCAGAGAACAAACATTGTTAAGCTTTTTACCCCACTTTCGCACAAATACCAGAAAACCCAAGTCCTGAATCTGATCTAACAAAAACATCGAAAGCAATTCACGATCCATCCCGGTTTCTGCAAGACACATTCTTAACGGACTCATTTGAATATGATTCCATGCAAAAAAATCTCCGGGATGCGCAGCAAATTGAATAAGAGAAAGAAGCGCCGAAACTACAGGGTTATCCTTAATTTCAGACTTCCCCTCATGAACAATGTTCATTCCTTTACATTCATTTCTCAAAAAATGAACAAGATCTTTACCTGTGTCATTCTTCCTGACCAGAACAGCAACAGAAAGGCCTCTTTTGAGCGGATTAATATCATTTAATAATTGAGCAGTTGAATAAAACCTTTTATCCTGTCCGGACAACCCATTATCATTACTATCAGTTTCCAGAATTGCTGCATATCCATTTGAAGGAACAGCATCCTTATTACAAGTATGTGTTTCCCAAATATCCTTCCAATCACTAACAGACTTATCTAAAAAACCCTTCTCATTTGCATCAACATTTGAAAAGACTTTGTTTATAGTATCAATAATCTGAGGCGACGACCGGAAAGATTCATCCAGAGATTGTTCTTTAATACGTCCTTTATATTGCTGCAAAACCCG
Organism: Candidatus Theseobacter exili; assembly: GCA_030765365.1. Lineage (GTDB taxonomy): Bacteria > Auribacterota > JACPWU01 > Theseobacterales > Theseobacteraceae > Theseobacter > Theseobacter exili. The sequence continues at coordinate 1,571 of JAVCCS010000121.1, read as the reverse complement.
ATAGAATAACCGCGCATTTCCGCCACGCCACCCATAAATTGCCTGCTTAACATCTCCAACATAAAAGAAGCTACGATTTCCATCATAATCCTGCAGGATTTCGTCAATCAAATCCTTGACAACTTCCCATTGCAAATCATTTGTATCCTGAAACTCATCAAGCAACCAGTGATCAAGCTGACAATCCAGTCTGTAATCAATATACAACTTATTTGTCACATTCGAAAAACGGCTAATCCTTCCGGCATTATTTGCAGTAAGCAGGTTCTGTGCGTCCTCAAAAGTTATTTCTCCGCAACGGCTAATCCTTTCATTATAAAACTGTTCGTATAAGTGCAAAATCCGGAATATACCTTTCGTTTGCTCGACAGCAGCTGTAATCACCGTTTTAACAATATAAGAATGCACCTTCAAAACAAGCCGGCATTGTTCATCATCAAGAAATTCTTCTTTTCTATCCATCTTAATAACAGCATTACCGGAACACAAACTGTCAAAAGCATCGCATATCTTTTCAAAAAGATACTCAACATCTCTTGTCCAGGGAGAACCGCAACGGAATTTTCTTACAGCTTCAATAAAGGTGTTCCATCTTTTGGTATTACTTAGAGATTCTTCCAATACCATCTTCTGAAGACTGTCCAAAACAGAATCAATATCAATCTTATTTCTAATCCAATATGCACCGTCAGGCCAAATTGTATCGACTGAACCCCAATAATTTTCATCAGGTAACAGCCTGTAATAATTCAATAAGTTGTCTATAAAACCCTTTAAATTATATCCAAGTTTTTTTTCCTCTTTTCCATACACAGCCTGTCTAAAAGCATGAAAAAACTCACTTTTTTCAAGAAGCTTGCCCCGGGAAAAATCAAACATTTCTCCCACTACCTCATTCATTGCCCTATTTGATTCAGCTCCTTTAGAATTGAAAACCTTAAAATCAAAAGGAACACCCAGCTCTGTTGGAAAAGTTCTGACGAGCCCAACAGTAAAGCTGTCAATAGTACCAATATGAAGTCTGTGAAGACTTGTAGTAAAAGCCCTTAACAGCATCAAAAATTGACCTTTATCAAAATTCTCTTTTCCAATTAAAAGAGCTTTTCTTCGGGCTTTTTCATCTGAACTTGCAGCTTCACACAAATACCTTATTACCGAATCAAAAATTTCCCCGGCTGCCTTTCTGGAAAAAGTAAGTGCAATAATACGATCAGGACATACATTGTTTGCCATAAGCTGAATAAACCTGTGCGCAAGCTGAAACGTTTTTCCGGACCCTGCAGAGGCAGAAATAGCTATATGTTCAACTCGGCTCATAGTTTTATTCCCTCTTCAAAACCGGTGCTGTCTATACAATCCTCATAAGCCGCAGGGAAAAGACTTTCGAAATCATCGTACATAACCTTTTCAGCAGGAGGCCAAATCCTGCCAGACTTGATATCCGCAATAACACCTTCTGCACAAACCTTTGCAGACTCCAGCAATTCCTGACTAAAATCCTCCCAAACAGAAATTCCTGTTTCAGATAAAGCTGAAGGCAAATTAAAAAAGCCAGCATCTCTTGAACCGCT
>JAVCCS010000172.1 GCA_030765365.1 Candidatus Theseobacter exili | reverse complement strand
TACAATACCTTCTTTTCTTTCAACGGTAACACCAGGCCAATTGCCAACATGCTGGCGGCTTCCTGTTAAAGCATTGAATATACAGGTTTTTCCAGAATTAGGATTTCCGCATAGTGCAACCTTCACAGGTTGTTCAGAAATATTATTCACTTATATCTCCCAAAAACTATTTCTCAAGTAAAAACTTGAACTTCTATTTACAATTCATGTAAGCCACATGTATGTGATGAGCCATATAAGTATCAAGCGCAAAACGCTTATCTTCCACAGCTACAATCATATGTGTACCCATAACACGTCGTATAATCTCTATACGAACTCCTTTAACAAAACCCATATCAAAAAGTCTCTGACGCACACGCGGATTTCCGCTTATAAAGTCAACAAATGCAACCTTTTCATTTCCTAATGAAGTCAGGGGCGGCATGAATCATTCTCCACAAGAATATGTCTGGCTTCAGATACGCGTAAAGAAAGATGATATCCTTTAATTTCAAGCTCCATAGGGTCACCGAGCGGTGCTACTTTCTTGATAATAAGTTCCGTTCCTTTTATAAAACCCATTTCCAGAAGGCGCCTTCGAACCCTCCCTTCACCCTGTAGTTTTATAACACGGCATTTTCCCTCAATTTCTAATTCGCTAAGCGGAATCTCCACCTTACTTATCCTTTTCTATGCATTTTTTGCAATATCCAATAACCTCAACACAATGGGTTTCCTGTGTAAAACCGTGTTTCTTGATAGCCTTTTCCAGCTCTAGCTCCAAAGATTCACTCTGAAATTCAATTATCTTTCCACAACGCTTGCATACCAGATGTTCATGATGATCCAGTCCATAATTAAATTCGTAATGTTTGCGTTTTTTATCAAAAGCCAGCTCCCTAAGAAACCCGCAGTCTACAAGTATAGGCAAAGTTCTGTAAACAGAGGCTCTGGAAATACTTTTATTTTTTTTTCTTAGTTCCAGATAAAGTTCATCAGCTTCAAAATGGCTATTTTTTTTACTCACTTCTGAAAGAATGGCCATTCTTTCAGAAGTAGGGCGCAACCCATTATTCATAAGATAAGTTTTAAAAACAGGTACTGTATTCAATGACATTCTCCATATTGATATTGAGACTCAATCTCACAAACAAACTTAATACATTCTGTGTAAATGTCAATGATTTTTCTATAAGACAGCCAAACTTTTTTTACGGCAATAATTAACTATATTAAATAGTTCTTTTCTGGATAGTTGCGGCGTTTCTACAGAAAAAGCTGAGGAACGGTAGTGTGACCAGGTTTTCCCTTCAAGCAAACCACGATCCTGGCAATCCCTTGTAACGGAAGTACCTGGCACGGGGTAGAAAACTGAAGGACCGACTAAAACTTTCATTTTCATTAGATAGTCTATCGTTTCCATTAGTTTTTTACTGGTCTGACCAGGCAAGCCCACTATTATATAAACACTTACCATAAAACCTTCAGCACTGGCATAACCAACTATTTCCTCAAGATACTCTTTTCTCCATAATCTTTGAACTGAACTTAACAGGTCCTGATCATCGGAAACCAGGGAAAGATTCAAACGAATAAAACCAGCCCGCCTCATCAGATTTATAATCTTTCTGTCCAATGTATGAAAACAAAGTCCATTCATAGCCGTTAGTTCAATACCTTTTAGCTCAGGACAATTCTGAATTTTACATAAAAAATCCGCAAACCAGTCGCGATCCAACGAAATATTATCATCTTCGAAATTAAAAAGCTCTATCCCCCATCTCTGTCTAAGAATCACCATTTCCTGAACTAAATCAGTGCTATTTCTGTACCGTATTTTCTTGCCAAAAACATTGGAAACACCGCAAAAACTGCAGGGGAAGGGACAACCTCTACTGCTGATCATAGAAACAGCCTTCTTGCGACCAACCATATATTTGTATGAATTCAAAAGCAAATTGTAATCAAGGTTTATGCTTTCCCAGTTAAAAACTTTTTTAACAGGAACAACCCTTATTAATCCTTTATACCTGTAGGCAAGGCCCTCAATATTTGAAAAATCCTTTCCTTTCTGGAGACACTCAGTCAATGCAGCTAGAGGACGCTCACCTTCTCCAGTAACAATATAGTCTACTTCAGGAAGCTGTTTTAAAATTTCACTGAAGCAAACAGTTGCATGGGCACCGCCTAAAACTAAAGGTGTGTTTGGAAAAACTTTTTTCAGTGCGCAAGCCAACTCTTTTACGCTTGAAAAATATGCAGTGAAGTTCGATGAAATACCTATTAGATCGGGTCTATATTCCTGTGCCTGAATAACTATTTCTCTAATATCCATTCCGTAATGCCAGTAATTCTTAAAAAGAAGATTTTCTTGATCACCGGAATAGTATTCTTTCAGATACAAAAATTCTTCCGGAAAGGGTATCTTGCGTTTTCTGAATGGTTGAAGACTGTCTAATATTAAGACCTCATGATTAAAACTTTTCAGATAGGATCCTAGATAAAAAAGACCTAACGGAAACAACCTGATTGGTGTAGTATAAAAATCCTCTATGGGAGGTTGAACGAGAAAAATCTTCATACTATCTGAACTGGTTATTTGCAATTTTCTCAATTCTTACTTTTCCTTATAACCCTTTATCGACATCTTCTCTGGCATTCTTAAAGCACCACTAGCTTAAGTTCTAATAAAACGACTTAACCCGTTTACTATAAAGATGAAAGCAAGCATTGAGAGCACATTGCAATTCCTTCCACCCAATCAGACTTACATCGCATCCCATTGAAGATCTATGCTCTCCAAAGCCTATTGAAACAGTTTGTCCATTTTGGGTCACCTCATTTATTACTTACGATTTTTCCAATATGCTAAGCTTTTCTTTTGTTTTTTTTAGTTTTCTTTTCTTTTGTTTTTTTATTTTCTGAAGCTTCTTTGCCTGATCACTATCTTTTCCATATACCTGAATTTCAATTTTTTGAACCAGCTTGCGACGGCAAAAAAACCTGTTTATTGACTGCGATCGGTTTTCCTGACTTTTGATAATGATACCGGTTGGCTTATGCTTTAGCACAACACAACTTGATGTTTTGTTGACCTTTTGACCTCCAGGTCCCTGTGAGCGTATAAATTTTTCCTCAATATCCTCTTCATTTATACCAAGAAGCTGCATCTTCTTTTTAAGATCCTCCTGCTTTTCACAGCTAACACTCATTTGCAACCTCTACTTTTTATTATTTCATAATACACCGAACTTATTAAACCAGGCCCGCTGCTCAAATGGCTTTTTCTCTTTTGGACAAACATCTTCAGCGGGCACCCCTATTGGAAGAAGAACTCTTATCGTCTTTTCTTCCGGTATTCCAAGTAATTTGTCTATTACTTGCGCTCGACCTTCAACACGCAGCCAGCCATCAATCCAGACTGATGCATATCCCAGGACTGTTATTGAAAGTAACATGTTTTGTACTGCTGCTGAACAATCTTCAATCTGGAAAGAACATCCTTCATAAACAGATTCTGGATTTTTATCGACAACACATGCAATAAACACCTTTGCCTGCTGCATCGCTTTATTGACAGGATGCATTTGACCAATTTTTTTCACAAGTCCAGGTTCATCTACTATTACAAATGTTGTTGTCTGTCCGTTCTTCCCGGACGGAGCCTTAAGCCCGGATTCTACAATACGAACAATATCTTTTCCTGAAACCGTAACATTCTTAAAAGGCCCCCTGTAACTGTGTCTTTTTTCAACTGCTTCAAAAAAATCCACTGAACTTACTCCTTTCAAAGCATGAATTCATCTATTTAAAAATTTCATATTTGACAAGAACTCCATCCAGCCCCCCTCCCTTAAGGGGTTTTTTCCAGGAAGCTCTTAAGCCAATATTTTTAATTAAATTTTTATTTCCGAAATATATGTATGCAGATGAGCCCTTACATTTTTCCTTTAGGAAAGAACCTAAATCCTCAAACAAAGGTACAAGATTTTGTTCGTTTCCAATACGAATGCCATAAGGAGGATTACAAACAATAACATAATCTTCAAGATTTTCGATTTTTCTAAAATCCTGTCTTATAACTGTTATTTGTTTTCCCTCAGAAATATTTGACATGTTGTTTTTTGTTGCGGCAACCGCCTTTTCAGAAAGATCACATCCCCTAACAAGTCCTTGCGGCAAATTGCGTATGTTGCTGTTTTCTTTTTTCTTTACAGTGTCCCATATATCTCTATCAAAATCAGGCAAGTTTTCAAAACCGAATTTTACACGAAGCCTACCAGGAGAAATCCTGCAGTAGCTCATCACTGCCTCAGTTAACAGCGTCCCTGAACCACACATTAAATCATACAGTGGTTTTTCTCCATCCCAACCAGAATAACGAATTATAGCTGCAGCCAATGTTTCCTGCATAGGAGCCTCAACAGTTTGACTTCGATATCCCCTTTTATGTAAGGATCCTCCTGATGTATCAAAATGTATAACAGCACGATTTTTATCAATGTGAAGATTAAACCAGACATCCGGCGATTCCCTGTTTACATCAGGTCTTTTTCCAAAAGATTCCCTGAACGAATCAACAATAGCATCTTTCAACCGCAAAGAAGCATACTGAGAATGTCTGATATTGCTATTTGAAACCTGGGAAAATATTGCAAAAGTTTGATCAACCGAAAAAAAATCTGTCCAATTAATCGAAAAAGCCGTTTTATACAAATAATCTGTACTGTGACATTGAAAAGTTTTTATGGGAGCAAGCACACGACTAATCAACCTGGCGGAATAATTTATCCGGTAAAGAGTCGCCTTGTCTGCGTCAAAATATATTCCTCTATATGCTGTCTTAATATTTTTTGCATTTAATTCCAGCAATTCCTCAGATCCCAATTCTTCTCTACCGTCAGCAATCTGAGCAAAATATCTGTTAGTTTTCTGATATTGATGCACTGTAAACTCCTCATGATTTTTTTATTTTCACTTTATATTAAATAGCTACAAAACACTATGTGTTAACCCAAAATCTATAAAACAAGCCGGGTTTCTTACATATTGTGTCAATAAAGCATCTCATCACAGCCTTTTGTGCAACCAGCGAGATTTGGACAAATGCCCGTTTACAACTGAAAGTATGCTTTTTTTCTATTTTCCTTTAGTGTATCATAATTACGAAAGGATTTTATTATGCTTTGTCCTGCATGCAAAAAAACCATGCTTGTTATCGAGTTTGACAACATCGAACTGGATTACTGTACTACTTGTGAAGGATGCTGGCTTGATGAAGGTGAACTAAGTCTTATTCTTCATGGAGAAATGGATTTTACACATCAGGAGGCAAATTTATTTGGCAAAACCGGAAACCGACGTTGCCCTCATTGTCGCAAACGCATGCGCAAAGGACCTTTGCCGCAAACAGATGTTGAAGTTGATATTTGTCCTCAGAATCATGGGATATGGCTGGACAAGGGAGAACTTAATGACATCATTAAAGTTCGGGGCAACTCTAAAGAAATAGATTCACTTGCAAAATATTGTGAAGAAATATTTCGTTCATAGCTAAGTTATTACAAGGAGATTAAAATGAGTATTTTGTTAGTTTTACTGGTAATTGTTGTAGTTATTGCAGTCTGGTTTTTCTCAGCTTATAACGGATTGATCCGTCTGAGAAACCAGGTAAAAAACGCCTGGGCTCAAATAGACGTTCAGTTAAAACGCCGTCATGATCTGATTCCTAATCTAGTTGAAACAGCCAAGGGATATGTAAAACACGAGCGTGAAACCCTTGAAGAGATTACTAAAGCCCGTAACCTTGCTTCTCAGGCAAACGGTGTTGCTGAACAGGGTAAGGCTGAGGGCTCTCTTAATAATGCATTAAGCAAATTTTTTCTGTTGTTGAAAACTACCCCGATCTTAAAGCTAACCAGAATTTTCTTGCATTGCAGGAAGAACTGACTTCAACAGAAAACAAAGTGAGTTTCGCCAGACAAGCTTATAATGACCAGGTATTAACGTATAATACTCGTACAGAAACAGTTCCAACTAATATCGTTGCTAATATGTTTGGATTCGAAAAATCTGATTTTTTTGAGATTGAAACACCTGCAGAACGAGAAGTGCCAAAAGTAACATTCTAACAGGAACTTTTTTATGTGGGAACTCATCAGAACAAATAAGCGAAAATCTACAATATTGATTTTTCTACTCGCTTTTATTCCTATGGGACTTGGATATGCTATTGGCTTTTCCATACAACCGCAGGGGGGCGGAATTTTTGGTGTTGCAGTAGCCATGGTTATTTGGATTATTATGATGTTAGCCAGCGTAGCTGGAGGAGAACGCATACTCCTTGCTTCCGCACATGCAAAACAGGTCAAGCATGATGACGCACCTCAACTCTTTAATATTGTCGAAGAAATGAAAATTGCTTCAGGATTGCCCAATATGCCCAGGGTATACATTATAGACTCAAAGGTCCCAAACGCGTTTGCTGTAGGATTAAATCCAAAAAGGGCCGCTGTTGCTGTCACAACTGGACTTCTGGCACGTTTGAACAGGGATGAACTTCAAGGCGTAATAGCACACGAACTTGGTCATATAACAAACCGGGATACTCTGTTTATGACTCTTGCAGGAGTAACGGTTGGAGCAGTAATAATCATGGCTGATCTATATCTTCGTGGCATGATTTATGGCTCCGGACGCAGCAGAAGTTCTTCAAAAAACAGCGGCCAGGCCGCCGTAATCATGTTGGTTGTTGCCCTGGTTCTTTCAATTCTTGCTCCGTTATTAGCACAACTTCTATATTTTGCATGCTCACGAAAAAGGGAATATCTGGCTGATGCCAGTTCTGCGCAATTTACACGGTACCCGGAAGGGCTTGCCTCTGCTCTTGAAAAAATAACATCAAGCCAGGATAAAAAATGTTTTAAGGTTAACCGAGCCGTGGCCCCAATGTTTATTATTAATCCTTTATCAGCTACAGGTAAATCGAAGAGTCTTTTTAGTACACATCCTGCAACTCAAGACCGTATTATAATCTTAAGGGGTATGGCCGGCAACGCATCTATTACAGCTTATAATAATGCTTACAAAGCTGCGCACGAAAATAATGAGATAATTGGCAACAGGGATCTGGAAACGGCAACGGATATCGGTATTAGAAAAGAATCACCCAAAGAGTCATCAAAAAAACCAGCAAAACAATGGCGTCAGGCACAGGATATTTTGCATAAAATTAATAACTACGCACTTTTATCATGTGTTTGCGGTTTGCGTTTTAAAATACCTCCTGATTTTCAGAAAAAAACAATAAAATGTCCTCGTTGCGGCAAATCACATGATGTACCAATTGCTGAAATTGCGGCAATAGCAACAGTACTGAACGAGGTAGGCAAAACAGTTAAATGACCCGTATAATGCTGTTTTTTAACTAATTTTCTCAGGATATTGTTTTTGGAAAATGGCCACCTTGTTATTACTCACAGTTCTTGCTTGATCTAAGGCCATTTCTGCTTTTTCAACAAGGTCTTCCAGTGATTTAGCATGTTTCGGACATGAGGCAATACCAACACTCACATTAATTTCAGGATAGTTCTTAAAACTTTTTGTCATGCTTTTCTTGATTCTTTCCACAAGCAACTCTGCTTTTTCCGGTCCGCATTGAGGCAAAATAATCGCAAATTCTTTTCCGCCGTACCGTGCACAAACATCCAGATCTCTTGTTGTGTTTCTTAGAATTTCTCCGATTTCAAAGAGAATTTCCTTACCCTCTAATTTACCATGTCCCTTAACAAACTCATCAAAATTATCTACATCTAACATAACCAGGGTAAGTTTTGCCCTGTATCTCTTGTATAAACTTATTTCTTTTTCCAGTTTCGAATAAAACGTGAAATAATCAAAAAGTTGCGTCAGTCCGTCTCTCAAGGAAAGTTCGGTAACAATAGAAATTTCCTGATCACTCGCTATTTCACCCAAAACATGGCGCCCATCCTTAAAATTAAGAAGATAATCGGCAACAGCTACTTCTATACCAATATTTCTGCCTAACTTTTCAGATACATCATCTTTATGCTTTACCAGCTCATCCCACAACTCTTTAGCTGTTTCAGGATGATAAAATCTGTGCGTGAGTGCAAAAAGCATCTTAGTATAAAGCCTGTCCCCGTGAAGTTCCTGGAGTTTTTCAAAAATCTTTTTCTCATCAGGATTCAAATCACGGTCTCCGGCTACAGCCGATACGAAACCGGATGAAAGTATTTTATCCGAAACAAGTCTTGATACCTGTTTTTTTACTTCTTTGCTTTTTACAGGAATTCTTATTTTTTTCATTTGTTATGAACCTAATATTTTCTGAAGACGTCCTTCAGCCCCTGGAGCACCAATATACAACAATTGATCTCCTGCTGAAATCACAAAATTGGAAGGAGGATTAAAAATGTGATGCCCATTCTCCTGCACAACAGAAATAACCAAAACCTGCGCTTCCTCCCTAATATGGGTTTCAGACAGTTTTTTTCCATTTAATGACGAATCTTCAGGAATTTCAATTTCAGCCATCTCAAAGCTTTCTTCCAATGCAGCTTTATCCAGAAACTTCGTGAAGGCCGGATTAGTTAAGGACCATGCAATCTTGCTGGCTCCTATCGCATGAGGAGAAACCGCATTAGTAGCACCGGCACGCTTTATTTTTGCAATTGAATCGGTAGTTTCTGCTCGAGATACTATATTTATTCCAGGATTAAGTGCGCTTGCCGTTAATGCTACAAAAACATTATCTGCATCCGAAGGAAGCACCGAAACAAGGCCTGTAGCCTTTCCAATACCCGCAGAATTCAATGAGCTCTCTTCAGATGCATTTCCTAAAACATATAGATACCCATCCTCTTCTACCCTTGCAGTTTTGTTATCGTCTTTTTCAATTACAACTACTTTTTTACCTGATTGTGACAGACGATCACAAACCTGTTTCCCCATTCTCCCATATCCACATATGATATAGTGACCGCTGATACTAGAAATTTTTGCATTCACAAGACGCCTCCCCATAACTGTTCTCAGTTTCCCTTCAACTACGATGGAGATAATTGATGAAACAGCAAAAGCAACAGCACCAACACCTCCTAATATAAGAAAAAAAGATATTAATTCACCCGCAAATCCCTGAGTATTGTCTCTTATCCCTAAAGTAGAAATAACTATTAATGTCTGATAAGCTGCAGTAAAAAAGGATAATCCATCAAAAACCATATAAGCAAGCGTACCTGAAGCGGCAATAGCGATAATAATCAGTATAGAACTTATTATTCTCCGAAGAGGTTTGTCTTTGTATACAGCAGGCTTACTTATCATATATTCCTTAATTTTGCTTAAGTAAACTAAATCGAAAATTAGTTGAATTCTTATACCATATTTTTTAGTAAAAAAGAACAGGCTTTTCAAAACCAGGAATATGTGACTTCAAAAAAAACCATTTATATTAATTTCGATTACATGTGATTTAACTACTAATGCTAAACATTTAATAAATGCTGAGCCTGCAGATAATCATAAAGGACCATAGCATTTTCATATGATAAATAAGTAAAAACAACCCCAACCCTGGCGGAATTTAAGGAAGCACCCTTAGTTGCATGAATGACTTTAAAAGGAATTGTAATTTCTTTATTCTTCTGCTGATATGGTAGTTTGAACCTCACTTTTCCTACAGACCGGATGAGAAGGGGTTCTTCCATGAGAAAGCTTACCCCTCCCATGTTCAAGTTCACTACCTTTGCATAATAGGTTTTTCCACTATTTATTTCAAGCACGACTTCAGCGAAAAACATCACCCTGACGCTACGCCTACGCTCTTTCATAGCACCCTTCTTTCATGCGCTAGCATACTATATTTTACCATTTGTTGCAAGTAATTTTCCCAAAAAAGCGCATTTTTCTTGCCATTAATAAATAGATTTTAGACAAGATTCATTGATTTTTTTTTTGTTTATATTATCCTTATATCTATAATTATTTATTATTTAGGGGGTTTTTAAATGCGCTATGTTTATGGACCAGTGCCATCCTGGAGGCTGGGAAAATCACTGGGAGTAGATCCTGTTTCTACGCCGATTAGGACCTGCTCTTTTGACTGTGTTTATTGTCAACTGGGACCTGCTATTGAACCCTTAACCGAAAGACAGGTTTTTGTTGAAGCTAACGATCTTGACTTTCAACTGAAAGAGTTCAAAGATGTTCAAGCTGATACGGTTACTTTCTCCGGCATGGCCGAACCAACACTTGCTCTTAATCTGGCAAAACTTGTCAAAGTAACAAAAAGAAATCTGCCGCATATCCCTGTTGCTATTCTCACAAACTCTTCTCTAATAAGCAGAAAGGATGTTCAAAATGACCTTTCTTTTTTCGATATTGTTATCGCCAAACTCGATGCTTCAAATGATGAAACATTTACACGTATGAACCGCCCTCGTTTTCCAATAACAATTAATGAAATTGTTGAAAGTCTAGGTGTATTCAAAGAACATTTTCCCGGGTCTTTCCGTATTCAAATGATGTTTTTAAAGGAAAATCAGCATTTGGCAAAAGAAATGGCTGCATTAGCTCGAAGTCTATCTCCTGATCTTGTCTATCTTAATACACCGTTGCGACCTTGCGAAGTGACACCTCTCAGTAAAGAAACAATGAATGACATAGCAACAGCTTTTGAAGGAATGAAGGTATCAAACGTTTATAATACTCTACCGCCGGCAGTAGACCCCGTCAATCACAGAGAAACATTACGGCGGCGACCGCCAAAGAAATGAAAAATATTTTGGATGCAAAAACTTACCAGCCCGATACTGTTAAAGAAATCTTCTCCTATATTGATAAAGAACCTGACACCGTCCTCCTGAAAGATGGTCCGAATTGGCGTTTATACCATAAGCCTGAAATAGTTATCTGCAGCAACACTTCAACTGAGCTGGAAGAGTGCCTCGGAAAAGTTGAAAAAGCCACTAAGGAAGGGTTTTATGCTGCAGGTTTTTTGTCATATGAAGCCGGCAGTTATTTAATGGGGCTGGATGAGGAACCAAAAACATTTACTTTTCCTCTTATCTGGTTTGGGATTTATCCTTCTTTTTCCTCATTACCAGTTAGAAAAGACGCGTTCCTGTTGTCAGGAGAAGGAGCGATAAACCCATCTTCTTCAATATCAAAGCAGGAATATATCAAAGCAATAGAAAAAATCAAAGACCTTATAGCTGCCGGGGACACATACCAGGTTAATTACACTTATAAACTCCTTTTCCCTTTTAACCATCCGCCTGGGATTTTTTTTGAACATCTTTTATCGATACAGGATGTTCCCTATGCCGCTTATATTAACAGCAGTGATTTTACAATTCTTTCTCTTTCGCCAGAGCTTTTTTTCAGGGTTGTGCCTCCAAATATTGAAGTCAAACCTATGAAAGGAACTGCCTCGAGAGGGTCTGTTTCTGAAGAAGATCGTAAAAAAGCTGCCAGATTAAAGAGAAGTCCAAAAAACAGGGCAGAAAACATTATGATTACCGATTTAATGAGAAATGATCTAGGACAAATATGCAAGCCAGGATCTATTCATGTTCCGGAACTGTGTTCAGTAGAAAAATATTCAACACTTTTTCAGATGATATCCACTGTCCGTGGTCAGCTTAGAAAAGATGTTAAATTATCAAAAATATTTAAATCCATGTTCCCCTCAGGATCTGTTACTGGGGCACCTAAATGGCATACAATGGAAATCATCCATTCTTTAGAAAAGGAACCGCGAAAAATATATACCGGTTCAATAGGTTATGCATCCCCTGACGGAAGCAGTTCTTTTAACGTAGCAATAAGAACCCTACTAATAAATCGTTCAGAACAAAAGGCTGAATTGGGAATAGGAGGGGGTATTGTATGGGATTCCGTAGCCGAAAAGGAATATAATGAAAGTCTTCTTAAAGCAGCTTTTATTGAACAGCCTTTTCAATTGTTGGAAACAATTTTATGGACTCCGGAAAAAGGTTTTTTTCTATTTGATTTACACTGTTCACGCATAAAACAATCCGCTAACTTTTTTTCTTTTTCATTTGATGAAAAAAGATACGTAAAAACTGTGAAAAGTTCTATTGATAAAAGAAGGACGACACCCTTGCGAATCAGAATATTGTTATCAAAAAGCGGAGATATAACGATAGAAACACACCCTTTGTCCAATAATCAATCACAAGTTAAAAAGGTATGTTTTTCACGCACCAGAACTTCAACTGACACTATTTTTCTTTACCATAAAACAACCCGCCGAAATTTGTATAACAAAGCATGGAAAAACGCAAACGATAAAGGCTTTTTTGATGTTATCTTCCTTAACGAACGAAAAGAAATAACCGAAGGGACCGTTACTAATATTATGGTTAAGAATGGGGGTGAATTTTTCACGCCTCCTGTAAAATGCGGGCTTCTTAACGGTGTATTCCGTCAACATCTATTAGATGATCCAGATTTCCAAATAGAAGAAAAAGTTATTTATTTTGAAGATATACTGAAAGCAGATGAGGTTTTTCTAATAAATTCTGTTAGGGGAATGGTAAAAGTTACTGTGGAAAACAAAAAAATTTAGCTTATTTTTTTGTTTTTCAGCTTTTTCAATTTGAAGTTCTTTTTTTTCAAAGCAACTTATAATAAAATAATGTATTCTTATAAAAGGAATCCTGAATGACTATAAAAACATCTTACACATATAAATATCCGCGTCCGATGGCCACCGCAGACGCATTGATTTTCAGAGAAGCCGGCAAGGAACTTGAGGTTTTGCTAATAAAAAGAGGTCATTTTCCTTTTAAAGGAAAATGGGCTCTTCCAGGTGGTTATATGGATATGGATGAACGCCTCATAAAAACTGCAGAACGTGAGCTTTTTGAAGAAACAGGCGTACATGGTATTCCTCTAACCTTTTTCAGAATGTATGAAACACCTGGAAGAGACCCTCGTGGAAGAACAATTACCGGTATTTATTTTGGGGTTGCAAAACCTGATAATTATGAGCTTCGTTCCAGAGATGATGCCGCAGATGCAGCCTGGTGCAGGATTGACAACCTGCCTGAGCTTTCTTTCGATCACAAATTAATTATTCATGATGCCCTGACTTGGTACCAAAAAAAAATACAAAACGGCAAAAGTATTATTATTGGTCCTGGAGATGCGCTTATTGTTGTGGATGTTCAAAATGATTTCTGTCCGGGAGGAGCCCTTGCTGTCAGTGACGGAGATAAGGTTGTTTCTCCCCTGAATACAGTAATGAGTCTGTTTGACAATATCTTTATGACAAGGGATTGGCATCCCCATAATCATTGCAGCTTTTCAACAACCCCAGAATATATTGACGGATCCTGGCCTTTTCATTGTGTTGCTGATACCGACGGGGCAAGCTTTCATCCTGATCTGATAGTACCCAAAAGAGCTGTTATTTCAGGGAAAGCATTTTTAGCTGAAAAAGAAGAATATAGTGATTTTGATCAAACAGGCAGGTTTAGAAAAGCACTATTAGAAAGGGGTATTGACCGGGTTTTTATTGGAGGCCTGGCTACTGATTACTGTATTAAATTTACCACTCTTGATGCCTTAAAAGAAGGATTCTGCGCGATTGTTTTAACTGACGCTGTAAGAGGCGTTGATATCCCGCCCGGCAATGCCCAAAAAGCCATTAATAATATGCTAGAAGCAGGTGCATGTCTTGCTTCAACAGGAGAACTGATTAGACTATGAAAATTTCAGGACAAAACCCTTCGCCAATGGAAATGTGGATTAGAAGAAAGAACATGGCCTTATTAACAGATTTTTACGAGCTTACCATGCTGCAAGGCTACTGGAAGACAGGAAGAGGAAACCAGCAGGTAGCTTTTGAATACTTTTTCAGAAATCTTCCATCTTCAGCCGGATTCGCAATTACCGCAGGATTGG
>JAVCCS010000078.1 GCA_030765365.1 Candidatus Theseobacter exili | reverse complement strand
TGAAACCCATGTCGAGCATACGGTCAGCTTCGTCCAGCACGAAGTATTCGACGTCCTTTAATCTGATGAAGCCCTGATCTATTAGGTCCAGAAGCCTTCCAGGCGTTGCAACGAGAACATCGACACCTTTGCGAAGAGCATCCGTTTGTGCACCCTGTTTCACACCTCCGAAAATGACAGTGTTTTTGATTCCAGTGAATTTTCCATAAGTCGTAAAGCTTTCTGCAATCTGAATCGCCAATTCGCGTGTAGGAGTAATGATGAGCGAATTAATTTTTCGCGGGTTGTTATTCTGCTGACGGTCAAGAAAGAGGTGCTGCAGGATAGGAATAGCAAAAGCCGCAGTTTTACCTGTCCCGGTTTGAGCACTACCTAATACATCATTTCTTTTTAGTATGAGTGGAATAGCTTTTTCTTGTATTGATGTAGGCTCAGTATAATTTTCTTCTTTTAGAGCCTTTAAAATAGGCTCAATAATTTTCAGATCTTCAAATCGCATTATTTTCTCATTCTTATTCTTAAATTAATATAGCAGGATAAACACAATTGTTAATATTTTCCCATTAACTAAAACAGTGTAATTTTGACAAACATATTATTCACTTAAGCGAATAACGTCATAATTCACCGGCGGCGAGTATATAGCATGTATGTTTTAATCACAAGGAACTTCAATTAACCTAGGAATAACAAAAGTGCACCGGCTTCTAGCCGTCAGAGAAAGCAGGTGGTTATGTGCAGACTAATCTTTTGGAATATAAAATAGCCTTATATGCCACAGCATTTTTTATACTTTTTACCGCTTCCACATGGGCAGGATTTATTGCGTCCCACTTTCTTTTCGGCAATTCTTGTTTTTGGTGGATTCAACAATATTTCTAAGTCTTTAATAGACTCAGGTTTATCTGGTTCCAATTCAATTGTATATTTCCAACCATTTTCTTCAAATATTGATTCTAATTCTTTCACTCTTTCTTCTGTTTGTACATTTACAATAGCGGGATTCTTTCTAGTGCCAAATTTTGCTGTCTTTTTACTATTAAATATTTTCCCCATCTTTTCACCTTTAAGGTATTATTAGCTTCATCTACCGCATAACGTCCCAAGCTCACCTGGGGGCGACCCCCCTTCTATTAACTCAAGCCGATCTTCTAATCGCCAACCACTTATAGGCCGTTAGGTGAAGCTTTTTGTTAGCATCCGACCTGGTTCACTTCGTGTCCCCAGGCTACTTATTAAAATCACTGTTTTATGTTATAATTTGTATAGCAAAATACGGAATAATATTAAAAACAAATATAGCTGTTTTATAAAATACTATGCCAGCATAATGAATTGCATTGAACGTTTCTACTGGAATCTTGAACCACTTGCTGTGCATCCGATAACACCAATCATGAGCAAATGCCAAGAATAAAAACCACAATAGCAACGCTCCCATATTAATTACAGCGCACCATCCTAGTACTCCACGTAACAGATCAACTGTCATTTGCTACCTCCTTTTTTTGTGAATCTTTCATTATTAATATTAGTTACCTATCAATTCCGGATCTTTATAAAGTGGATCGCGAGGCAATGGGAGTAACGGGTATATGCCCCACGATCCTTTAGGACCGCAAGACGGGACGGGTTGGGGTGTCTCGCGGTCCCTCAAAATATTTTATTATAATTAAAAAACAAATTATTACGGTATCTATACCGATTTTTAAGTTCCTATCTCAATTCCTTCCAAAATCTTTTTTAACGTTGCCGTACAAGAAAGCGCAGCAAGAAAACTTGTTTTAGGATTTGAAGGAAAAGGAACATTTTCGGTTGTACATGTAAAAGACCCGAATGTCCCTTCAACATGGACTTCATGGGAGTTTTTTGTGAAATGCGGAGATACAATCAACCTTATATTTGTGTTGTCGGGACCAATCCCCGCAAGGCTTATGGTAACAGCTACATTTACATTTTTGGGAAACGCACTTATTGCCTCGCGTGCCGACCCTTCAAAAATTATCTGCTGATCCTTTATGCTGTCTAACTCAATGTTATTTTCTAATATATAAGGAGCACCGGCAAGGCCCTTTGCGGGCTTTCTGGTTGTGATTTCAACTGAATGGACATTGCCCATCATGCCCGCCTTTAAAACATCCAACCCTCCAACAGCGCCAGAAGGTATATATATATGAAGACCTGCCTCTTTCATCCTGGCGATCAGATCTTCCTGATCCAATAAGCCGCCAACACTCATAATAACTACATCAGAAGAAGACTCTATTGCCAATCGCAATATTCGTGGAACAACTTCTTTTACTGCTGCTTCAATTAAAAGGTCAGACCCTTTACAAACTCCTTCAATAGATTTGTCGGCAACTGTTATATTAAGCTTATCCCGAAGTTTATCTACTGCACCATTGTCAATGTCACAAACCGCATGCAAAACAGCTTTTTCTTGAAAATCCTCTGTAATCGCCCGAGCTATCTCGGCACCAATAGCACCGCATCCGATAATGCCAATTTTTGTTATTTTTTTCTCTGTCATAACTACTACTAAATCTCTTTCTCAATTTTGTTTTTATCATTCATAAGGAGGACTGTAGGTTTCAATCCTCCAACTTCAGACTCCTCTAACTGAACAAAGCAAAGTATTAATATTTTATCGCCTACAGCCCCTAATCTTGCCAAACCGCCATTAAGGCCTATTTTGCCAGATCCTTTTTCCACTTCGATAACATATGTTTCGGCACGTATTCCTGTTGCAAGATTTACTACTAAAACTTTTTCAAAAGGGTAAAGCCCTGCTCTCTCCATAAGTTCCTTATCGATTGAAATGCTCCCCATATAATTTAAATCAGCTTCAGTAACTATCGCTCCATGAATCTTGGATTGAAGCATTGTTCTTAACATAACCGGCCCCTCCCTTATTTTTCTTCAATATGAACTATAACATTATCAATAAGTCTGGCTTTCCCGATATAAACAGCCAAGGCAATTAAAACACTCCCTTTAAGCTGGTCCGATGAATGCAGCGTTTCTGAATCCGTTACCTTGATATAATCAATTTTAGCTGTTTTTCTCTGATTGATAACTGCTTCCATTTTTTTAATTACGCGCTTAGTCTCTCTTTCTCCCGAAGAAACAAGAATCCGGGCTAAACTGAGAGCTTCGTGCAAACATAAAGCGTCCTGCTTTTCGTCAATATTTAAATATTCGTTTCGTGAACTTAAAGCTAGTCCGTCCTGATCTCGTACTGTTGAAAGAACAACAATTTCAACATCAATATTCAAGTCTCTAACCACTCTTTTTATTATAAGGGCCTGCTGAGCATCCTTCTGCCCAAAAACTGCAACTGAAGGACAAATTATATTAAACAGCTTTGCAACAATTGTCGCTACTCCCCTGAAATGCCCGGGTCTTGTCTTACCGCAAAGACTTTGAGACAAGGACTCTTCATTAACGTATGTGGAGTGATCAACTGAAAACATTTCTTCAGGCATAGGATTAAATATTATATCGACACCGTTTTTCCTGCAAACGGAATGGTCCCAACCTTCATTTCTGGGATACTTTTCAAAGTCTTCACCGGGACAAAACTGGAGGGGATTCACAAACAGACTTACTACAAGCAAATCTCCTGCTTTTCTTGCATGTTTTATAAGGGAAACATGACCTTCATGGAGATATCCCAAAGTAGGAACCAGCGCAATGTTTTTACCATCCGACTTAGCAGCTCTGACAATTTCTTTCATTTCTGCAATTGTATTAATAATCTTCAATATCCAACTCCTATTAATCTATCCAGTAAGAATGATCTTTATCGGGATAACTACCTTCTTTTACTTCCTTATTAAAGCATTCTAAAGCCTTATCTATCTGTTCACCAAGATTTACGTAAATCTTAACAAATTTTGGATGCCTGCCATCTGTTAGACCAAGCAAATCATTCGTTACCATTATCTGGCCGTCACAATATGGGCCGGCTCCAATTCCTATTACAGGTATAGTAAGCCTTTCAGTAATTTCTTTTGCCAGTTCGCTTGGAACACATTCAAGTACAATTGCAAATGCACCGGCTCTTTGCAAGCTTTCAGAATCTTTCAAGACTTGATCAGCTTCAGACTTTTTCTTTCCTTGAACACTATATCTTCCCGTAAGCAAAACATGCTGCGGGCTAAGTCCGACATGTCCCATGACAGGAATTCCAGCTCTAATCAAAGCCTTAACCTCATCAATTATTTGTTCACCACCTTCAAGTTTTACTGCGCCGGCTCCACCTTCCTTCACTAATCTGCCCGCATTTCTTATTGTTTCAGCCTGTTCAACCCCAAAAGAAAGAAACGGCATATCAGCAACAAGAAGACATCGACTTATCCCTCGTGAAACAGCTTTGGTATGATGCAATACATCCTCGATTGTGACAGGCAAGGTTGTTTCATATCCCAGGAGTGTCATTCCTACAGAATCTCCAACCAGTATTAAGTCAATACCCGCCTTTTCTACACGTGAAGCGGCAGAAGCGTCATATGATGTCAGAGCAGTTATTTTTTCGCCTGATTCTTTTTTTCTTCTGAGTACTTCAATAGTAATTTTGTCACTCATTTCATTCCCTATTCATTCTTTTATTCTAATAATACAGTGTTTTGCATTTCTTAACAGAATCTGACTGATTAGACAGTTCCTTTAAAAGACAGGATACTTTCTTCCCGGTGCCCGGAACTTCAAGCAAAGGAACCAGCTCTGACAAAGGTTCCAGCACAAAAAGTCTTTTTGAAATTTTAGGATGAGGGATTACCAGGTTTGTGCTCGAGTATTCAATATCTCCGTATATTAACAAATCAAGGTCAATAGTCCTGTTTGCGCCAGTACCTTTAGCAACCCGTCCCATGCTTTTTTCAATTAACTCAGTATTCTCTAATAATTCCTCAATACTTAAATCAGTCTCTATTGCCGCAACCGCATTTAAGAAATCCGGACCTGCCTTACCTCCCTCAGGCCTGCTTTCGTATATACTGGAAAGAGCTTTGAGATTTACTTTTCTTGTATTCTCAATTCTTCTGACAGCATTTTTCAGATTATCATGTCTGTCGCCAAGGTTTGAACCTAATCCGATATAGGCATCCACCATTACATTTTTCATATAAATTACTGAATTTTCCCTATTCTATCAACAGCTTCATTTAAACGCTCCTCATTAACAGTAAGCGCAGCTCGAATATAACCTTCTCCGCTTTGACCAAACCCGTTACCCGGTGTTGTTATAATTGAAGCTTTTTCTAAAAGTGTCATTACAAGCTCTTGAGATGAATATCCTGGAGGAACGGGAATCCAGACATAAAATGTAGCGTCTGAAAGAGGCACTTTCCATCCAAGATTATTTAATCCCTGAACAAAAACATCACGACGTTTTTTGTATATTTCCATTAATCTTTCATATTCTGACTGAGAATTTGTAAGAGCTTCTATGCCAGCCCTCTGTACTGCGCCGAATATTCCTGAATCAATATTTGCTTTTACCTTCGCAAGACCGGCAATAATATCCGCATTGCCAACTGCAAAGCCTATTCGCCATCCGGTCATGTTATAAGTTTTTGAAAGTGAATGGAATTCGACACCAACATCACGAGCACCATTTGACTGTAAGAAACTTGGAGGTTTACTTGCTCCGAAATACATTTCAGTATATGCAGCATCATGACAAACTATAATATTGTTTTTACGTGCAAATTCGACCACTTCATCAAAAAAACCAATACTGCATGAAGCACCTGTTGGATTATTCGGGTAATTAAGAAACATCATCTTAGTTTTCTTAAGGTCTTCTTTTCTGAGCTGCTCCAAATCAGGTAAATACCCATTGGATTCAAGTAATGACATATATACAGGTTCACCACCTGCAAACCATGTAGCAGAACGGTATACAGGATATGCCGGTTCAGGAATCAGAACCTGATCTCCCGGATTAATAAATGCCAGCGGAATATGCGCAAGGCCCTCTTTGGATCCAATTAAAGGAAGTATTTCTGTTTCAGGATCAAGCTTTACACCAAATCTTTTCATATACCAATCCGCAATTGCTTTTCTCAATTCAGGCATACCTGCATCAAGAGCATAACGGTGATTTGATGTATCCTCAGATGCTTTCCGAAGCGCATTAATAATATTTTCAGGTGTCGGCAAATCCGGATCGCCAACGCCAAGATCAATTACATCTTTTCCTGCTTTCACTGCCTTTCTTTTTGCTTTGTCGATTTCTGCAAAAAGATACGGCGGCAGTTTCTTTATTCTTTCTGATTTCAATATTTCCATCTATTACATTTCCTCCTTTAATCCTAAAACATCAGTCATATCATATAATCCCGGAGAACGCCCAATAACAAACCGTGCAGCCCTCAAGGCCCCTCTTGCAAATGTATCTCTTGTATGAGCCCTGTGCGTCAATTCAATACTTTCACCAAGTCCTCCGAAAATAACAGTATGTTCACCAATAACGTCTCCTGATCTTACAGCAAAAAGACCTATTTCATTGTGCTTGCGAGGACCAGGAACCCCTTCTCTACCATAAACAACGTCCTTCTCTATATTCCTTCCAGATGTGTCTGCTATTACTCGAGCCAGTTGAAGGGCCGTCCCGCTTGGAGCATCCTTTTTAAACCTGTGATGAGTCTCAACAATCTCCACATCGTAATCGTTCAAAACTTTTGTTGCTTCGGCAACAAGTCTATACAGCAGGTTAATGCCTACGCTCATATTTGGAGCTTTGACAATTGGAATAACCTCTGATGCTTTCTGAAAGATCTGGTCTGATTCTGAAGAAAATCCTGTTGTCCCAATTACAACAGGCACACGCGAACTTGAAGCAATTTTCAAATACTTAGTTGTTGATTCACAGGAAGTAAAATCTATAACAACGTCAGATTTCGATATTAAAGCTCCTAAATCATCTCCCAGTATTACCTCAAAATCCTCTCTTCCAAGAATACCGCCTATATTGTTACCGCATAATGGATGCCCATCTCTTTCAATTGCACCAACAAGTACAAGATCTTTTTCTTCGAGAATACACCGCATTATCCTGTCACCCATTTTCCCAAGTGCACCGCAAACCGTAACTCTGACAGGTCTTGAAATCATGATACGCCTCCACATTTACCAGAACATTCAGTAAGTAAATTATATTTTCCTAACAAACTCTTAAGTTTCTCAAGATTGGCTTCAGTCATTCTACATAAAGGAAGACGAAATTCACCGTTAAGAAGGCCCATAAGCTTTAGAGCTTCTTTTACAGGAATTGGGTTTGTTTCAATGAACATTCCTTTCATCAAATCAAAAAGCTCAAGGTGTATTGCCCTGGCACGCTCAATATTTCCGTTTTCCCAAGCGCTAAGCATTGCCGCAAGCCTGCCGGGAACGATATTAGCAACTACTGAGATTACACCTTTTGCTCCTAACGCCAGCATAGGTAAAGTAAGAGAATCATCACCTGATATAACCATCAGATCGGAAGAACCGATAATCTGTGAAACCTGGTCAAGCGACCCGCTAGCTTCCTTTATAGCAATAATATTATCAATTTGCGAAAGATAGGCGGCAGTTTCTGGAAGCAAGTTAACGCCTGTCCTTCCAGGAACATTATAAAGAACTATCGGAATATCAACTTTTTTGGCAATTAATTCAAAATGCTTGAACAGTCCATCCTGTGTTGGCTTATTATAGTAAGGAGTAATTAAAAGTGAAGCATCCGCTCCGATTTCCTTAGCATATTTTGTCATTAAAAGCGCCTCGTCAGTTGAATTGGATCCTGTCCCTGCTAAAACAGGAACTCTCCCATTTACCGTTTCAACTGTTATTCGAATTACCTTCTCATGTTCCTCACGAGATAATGTGGCAGATTCGCCAGTTGTCCCGCACGGAACTATACCTCTGGTTCCTTCCCGGATTTGCCTTTCCACAAGTTCGACCAGCTTTCCCTCGTCAACAGCCCCATTCTTAAAGGGTGTAACAATTGCTACCAGTGAACCACTTATCATAATTAGCTCCTTATTAAAATTACTGGCAAATTACCATTTTTTTTAAATTATTACTACTAAATCTCGATTTTACCTTCATATACGCTTACAGCCGGTCCTGTTAACACTACATTTTCAGCTTCACCAGCGTCACCGGACTTAAAATCTACTACAAGTATATCCCCGCTTTTTGTAACTGCTTTTACCGGCTTTTTTACATTACCAACCATGGAAGCTAATATTGCAGATGCCGACACACCGGTTCCACAAGCAAGAGTTTCTGCTTCTACTCCACGTTCGTAGGTCCTGACGGAAATCCGGTTTTCGCCTTCGATTTTTACAAAATCTACATTTGTCCCGGCAGGATGAAAACGATCATGGTTGCGAATTGCCTGCCCATATTTCTCAACATCAATTGTCTCAATATTATCCACAAAAAGTATTGTATGCGGAACTCCCATTACAAGATAATAAACCTGCAGAGAGGTGCCATTAACATCTATCTGAACATCCAATTCAGGAAGCCCTGAAAACCCCATATCCAGGACAACCTCACCAGCACTGACTTGAGCAGATACAATACCTGCTCCTGTCATGAAACGCATAGATGCACCTGCGATCTTTCTATTAAAAGCAAATCGAGCAATACATCTTGCCCCGTTTCCACACATCTCAGCTTCGCTTCCATCAGCGTTAAATATCCTCATTGCAAAATCGGCTTCTTCGCTTTTTTCTAACAGGATTACTCCGTCAGCACCAACTGAAACTTTTCTCCGGCAAAGAGATTCAACAAGCACAGGATTGTCCGGGAACTGACCCTTGCGGTTGTCTATTATTATAAAATCGTTTCCGGCACCGGTCATTTTTTCAAATTCAATTTCCTGATTAATCATTCATTCTCTCCACGAATCAAATCTTCATAACCTTCTCTTTTCCGAATAACTTTAAATCTGTCTTTCGAAACAAGTATTTCCGGAGGCCTTGGTCTTGTATTGTAATTTGAACTCATTACAAAACCGTAAGCTCCTGCAGAATTAATAACGAGTATATCACCTTGAACCACAGGTAAAAGATAACGATCCTTTGCAAAAAAGTCACCTGATTCACAAATAGGTCCGACAACATCATACAGTTTTTTTTCTCCATTGCGCTCTACGACAGGTGTAATATTATGAAAGGCCCCATACAAACTTGGACGAATCAAATCGTTCATACCTGCATCAACAATTGCAAACCTTTTTTCAGGCCCTTTTTTAACATATTGAACAGTAGTTAAAAGAACTCCTGAATTCCCTGCAATAAAACGTCCAGGCTCTAAATACAGTTTCAGCTCCAGTTCCTTAACTACAGGCACGATTTTCGCTGCAAATTCTTCAGCAGATGCAGGTTTTTCATTCTCATAAAGAATTCCGAACCCGCCTCCAATATCAAGTATCTTTAAATATATTTCAGCTGCTCGCAGTTTCTTTACCAAAAAAACCAGTCTTTGAACCGCTTCTTCATACGGCTTAGTTTGTACAATTTGAGAGCCTATATGCATTTGAATAGCGACCGGGTCAATACAGGGCATTTCTTTAGCTTTCAAATAAGCTTCATAAGCAGCTTCAACATCAAGTCCGAATTTATTCTCCAGACGGCCCGTTGTAATATATCTGTGTGTACATGGATCCACATCCGGGTTTACTCTGACAGCTATCCTGGCTGTTTGCTCCATTTGTTCTGCAATAGTAGAAATACGCTCCAGTTCCGGAATAGATTCTACTGTAAAAAAGGCTATGTTTTGTTTAATTGCCTCTTGAATTTCAGTATAGGTTTTTCCCACACCTGCAAAAACCACTTTGCTCAAATCACCTCCTGCTTGGGCAACACGAAACAGTTCACCGCCTGATACAACATCAAAACCGGCACCTTCATCAGACAGAATTTTCAGTACTGATAAGTTTGAATTTACTTTAACCGAATAGCAAATCATATGCTCAACAGAAGAAAAGGCTCTGTCCAGTTCATTATATCTTTCAGTCAATGCTTTTTGACTGTATACGTAAGCAGGAGTACCCACTTCCTCCGCAATTGATGAAAGTGATACTTCCTCACAATAAAGCTCATTATTTTTTATATTAAGTACATTCATCGTTATTCCTTCTTACTATCCTTTTTTGCAAAAAGTCGTTTTCTCCAGTCTTCCATAGATTTTTTTACTAATGCAGGCGCAGTTCCTCCAAAGCTGGTTTTTCTTTTTACATTTTCTTCCGGAACGAGTAAAGGAAGTATATCTTCATCTGCATCACCTAACGCCATACGTAATTCTTCAAGACAAAGACTTGATAAAGCCCTATCTTCTGACTGAACCTTTGACACGAGACTTCCCACAAGACGATGAGCTGCCCTGAAACCTGTCCCTCGAGAAACAAGATATTCTGCCAAATCCAGGGCCGATGAAAAATCGTCCTTCAAAGAATCTGCTATTTTTTCTTTAGAAAACTCCACATCAGTCAGCATCTCTGAAAAAACTGCTAATGTATCTTTAATAGTATCAATTGCATCAAATACCGGTTCTTTGTCTTCTTGAAGATCCCTATTATAAGCCAAAGGCAAACCTTTTAACATGGTAAGAATATTTACCAGATTTCCGATTAGCCTGCCTGTTTTACCTCGCGCAAGTTCAGCAACATCAGGATTTTTTTTCTGAGGCATAGCGCTGCTTCCGGTAGTGAAAGCATCGCCTATTTTGACAAAACCAAATTCATGACTTGACCACAAAACCAGTTCTTCAGCCAATCTTGAAATGTGTACACCTATTAGTGTGATTGCAAAAACCAGTTCCGCTGCAAAGTCCCTGTCACTTACTGCATCAACACTGTTTGCAGAAACCTTGGAAAAACCAAGTAATTCAGCAGTTTTTTTTCGGTTAAGCTTAATTGATGTACCTGCTATTGCACATGATCCTAACGGCAATACACTAATACGTTTGCGGCATGAAGCAATTCGATCTCTGTCCCTTTGAAGCATCTCAAGATATGCCAGCAGATGGTGACTGGCAAGAATTGGCTGTCCATGCTGTAAATGGGTATAACCCGGAAGCAAAACATTATAATTCTTCTCAGCAAGTTCTAAAACACTTTGTTGAAGTTTAATAATTCTATAGCTAATATCTTCCGACTCACGTAAAAGCCATAGACGAAAATCAGTTGCAACCTGGTCATTTCGGCTCCTCGCAGTATGTAGTTTGTCAGCTAAATCACCAATTTTTTCTCTTAGACGAGCTTCAATATTTGTATGAACATCCTCCAAACTATCATGCCACTGGAAATCTTCAGATTCAATTTCATGATGAATTTCTTGAAGCGCCCTAATAAGGGTCTTCATCTCTTTCGGAAGCAACACACCGGTATCAGTCAACATGGTTACATGTGCAATGCTTCCATCAATGTCTTCCCTCCAGAGCCGCTTGTCAAACCTTACAGATGACATAAAGCGCTCTGCAGAAGGAGCTGTTTCAGATGCAAAACGGCTTCCCCAAAGTTTTTGTTTTTTTTCGCTCATTATATTTTCCTTAGACTAGTTGAAAAAAGCCACTTCTCTTTTGTATATTAAGAAAGATATATTATTATACTTATATACTTAAATGAACAATTATTTAGTTAAACTAAATGAAACCGCAATTTGTCTTTAAAAGTTATAAAGAGTCAAGTGCCTTTAAAAAGGAAAATAAAATACTGAACTGATGATTTTTTTTATAAAAGGTTCTTTAATGAACTCTATCAGTCAAATACCCTTTAAAACTGGCAGCCAGTGCACTTTTATTTAACCACCTGATTCAAAGGTAACACTAAAATTTAAATCTAAACTTGTTCATTTAGACAAAAATCATTTATTATTTAAATTCCTGTGCTTGTATATTGTTATATTTACACATTTAAAAATGACTTTTAGAATTAATCATGGGAAATGATGATAAAGAAACTCTTTGGAGTGGGAAAGAGGTCAATCCTTCTTTTTACAATGCTGAAGTAAACTTAAGAACATAAAAAAAAAGATATGATTGCTATGAACCAGCTTATTAGTGAATTTGGTTTTACTGGTAATTAGAAAATTCAAAGGAGTAATTATGAGCTTGAAATTGGTGCTGCTTAGACATGGAGAAAGCATTTGGAACCTGGAAAACCGTTTTACAGGATGGACTGATGTAGATCTTTCAGAAAAAGGCCTTAAAGAAGCACATGCAAGCGGAAAGCTGCTTTTAGATGAAGGCTTTACCTTTGATCTGGCTTTTACATCTGTTCTTAAAAGAGCTATTCGAACATTATGGATAACTCTCGATGAAATGGACTTGATGTGGATACCCGTTATCAGGACATGGAAACTTAATGAACGCCATTATGGTGCCCTGCAGGGACTTAACAAATCAGAAACTTCAGAAAAATATGGTTCCAACCAAGTATTTGAATGGAGAAGAAGTTATGACATCCGTCCGCCTGCACTGGAGGATGACGACAGCCGTCATCCAAAGATGGATCCCAGGTACAAAGATCTTTCGCCATCTGAGCAACCACCTACAGAATGTCTTAAAGATACGCTTGAAAGAGTTTTGCCGTATTGGCATGAAAATATTGTTCCCGAACTTAAAAAAGGAAAAAAAGTTTTAATCGCTGCCCATGGCAATAGTCTGCGTGCATTAGTAAAATATCTTGACGATATGTCTGACGAAGATATCTGTAAACTTAATATTCCAACTGGAATTCCATTAGTATATGAACTGGATAATGATTTAAAAGTTCTTGGCCATCGCTATCTGGGAGACGCAGAAGCAGCTAAGGCTGCTGCTGCTGCCGTTGCAAATCAGGCAAAGACATAATCGATAAACACAACATGCTTTTATGCAAGGTTTTCTCAATATAAAAGCTAACATTGTTTCTCAGGATAAAAGATAGAATTAGTCTGCGCATAATGCACTCTATACTCTTCAATGTTTAAGTTATTCCTCTAAACATGAAGACAAAACATCCGTACATCGTGCAAAAGTGAAGTTTTAACGAACCGTCAACCTCAAAGCGTTCAATTTAATAAAACCTTCTGCATCTCTTTGATCATAAACCATATCTTCTTCAAATGTAGCTAAATCTGTTTTATATAAGGAATTTGGAGATTTTCGCCCCAGGACTGAACATAAGCCCTTATAAAGCTTAAGTTTGACAGTCCCTGTCACATTCTTCTGACTTTTATGGATCATTCCATTTAGCAATTCCATTTCAGGAGAAAACCAAAAACCATTATAAACAAGTCTGGCATACTCCGGCATGATCCTGTCTTTAAGATACATAACCTCTTTGTCCAAAGCAAGTGTCTCTAAAGCTCTATGTGCAACATGAAGAACAGTGCCACCAGGTGTCTCATACACACCGCGAGATTTCATTCCGACAAAACGGTTTTCCACAATGTCAACCCGGCCTATCCCATGTGCCCCGGCAATTTTGTTAAGATTATTTAATAAACATGCAGGAGTCATCTTATTGCCGTTAACGGCTACCGGATCACCACTTTCAAATTCTATTTCAATCACTTCTGGTTTATCAGGAGCTTTTTCAGGACTTACTGTAATTTGAAAAATATCATCCGGAGCAGCTGCCCATGGATCCTCTAAAATACCGCCTTCATAACTTATATGAAGAAGATTACCATCACTGGAATATGGTTTGGCTTTTGACACGGGAATTGGAATATCGTGTTTTTTAGCATAGTCAATCAAGGATTCACGCGAATTAAAAGACCATTCTCGCCATGGGGCAATGACCTTGATATCAGGTTTAAGAGCGTAATAAGTCAACTCGAACCGAACTTGATCGTTTCCTTTTCCTGTTGCCCCATGCGAAACCCAGCATGCACCCTCTTTCTCAGCAATCTCTATCTGTCTTTTTGCAATTAGAGGTCTGGCTATTGATGTACCCAAAAAATATAAATCTTCATAGCGAGCATTAGCACGCATTATCGGGAACACATAATCTTTGACAAATATTTCGCTTAAATCCTCGACATAAACCTTACTGGCTCCGGTATCAATAGCTTTCTGCCTGCATGCTTCCATATCCTCACCTTGCCCAAGATCTGCAACAAAAGCAATAACATCAAAACCTTTTTCTTCTTTAAGCCACTTCAATATAATCGAAGTATCTAAGCCACCCGAATATGCTAAAACTACTTTTTCAGCCATTTAGTGATTCTCCTAATTAGTTCTTTCAGAATTTCTGTTGTATAAAACCCTGTTCCCTTTTATTTATTTCCCTATTAAATTCGTTAGAATTGCTTTTTGAACATGAAGGCGATTCTCTGCCTGATCCAAAACAACGGACTGCAAACCGTCAATAACCTCCCCTGAAATCTCTTCTCCACGATGAGCGGGTAAACAATGCATAACGATAGCATCCTTTCGAGCTTTTTCAAGAAGG
>JAVCCS010000261.1 GCA_030765365.1 Candidatus Theseobacter exili | reverse complement strand
GTTCTCATAGGAATAGATATAGATACTTCTGAGCTTTTACTGGCAGATTGGCTCCGAAAAAATGGCAAGCCGGTTGATTTGGTTATTAGTCATCATCCTTCCGGACGGGCTTTAGCCGGATTGCATGATGTTATATCAATGCAGGCTGAAATATTCGGTAACTTAGGTGTGCCTATAAATGTAGCTGAAAGTCTGATGGATGAACGCGTTGGAGATGTGCAAAAACGCCTTTTGGCTTTAAATCATACAAAAACTGTGGATGCTGCAAGGCTTTTGGATATTCCTTACATGTGTCTTCATACACCTGGTGATAACTGTGTTGTGAAATTTCTACAGGATTTGGTTGATCAAAAAAAACCCAGGAAGATTTCTGATTTGATAAAACTTCTTAAGACTATTCCTGAATATAGAAAATCCGCTGAAGTGAACAGGCCTCCAAAAATTGTTGCTGGTAAACCTGACCGCAGCTGCGGCAGGATTATGGTAGATATGACGGGAGGGACCGAATGTCCTGATAAATTGTTTAAATCTATGGCTGTTGCAGGTATAAACACTTTATTGGGGATGCATTACAGTTCAGATCATCTTAAAGCTGCGGCGGATGAACATTTAAATGTGGTAATCGCCGGGCATATTTCTAGTGATGTGCTCGGATTGAATTTGCTCTTTGATACAATTTTTAATAATGAAGATATTAAAATCTTCGAATGTTCCGGTTTTTCACGGATTTCAAGATTGAAGGATGCTAAGCGTTCATGATTTCTCAAAACAGTATTGATGAGGTTAGGCTCAGAACAGATATTGTTGAAATAATAAGTGAAACTGTACCATTGAAAAATGCTGGAAGGAACTTTAAAGGGCTGTGTCCTTTTCATTCTGAGAAGACACCTTCTTTTGTAGTGAGCCCTGACAAACAGATTTTTCATTGTTTTGGCTGTGGTGAAGGCGGAAACGTTTTCAGTTTTGCTATGAAATCTGAAGGTATGTCATTTATTGAAGCTGTACGAAAATTCGCAAACAGGGCCGGAGTTAAGCTGCCGGATGAAACAAAAGAGGATCGATCGGAGAGAGAAGATATTCTTGATGCGAATCAAAAGGCTCAGGATTTTTTCTGTGAGGCTTTGAATAGTACTCAAGGAGAGAGGGCCCGAAGATATCTTGCCGGACGTGAACTTGGTAAAAATGCAATTGAGCGTTTTGGGGTGGGGTTTGCCCCTCCCGGGGAAAAATTGCTGGAACTTCGTTTAAAAAAAGAAGGTTTGCAAACAGATGTTTTGGAAAAAGCCGGTCTGATTGTTAGAGGAAAAGGCGGTGAATGGTACGGGAAGTTTCGCAGCCGGATAATGTTTCCTATCCATAATTTGCAGGGAAGAATTATTGGGTTCGGAGGCCGTACTTTAGATGATGGGGGAATTCCCAAGTATTTAAATTCTCCTGATACACCTGTTTTCAGAAAAGGCAACGTATTGTACGGGCTTAATTTTGCCAGAAGAAGTCTTGTGGAAAAAGGCAAGGCTATCCTTTGCGAAGGATATCTGGATGTTATACGGCTGAACAGTGTAGGTATTGAAAATTCTGTTGCAGCACTGGGAACATCGTTTACAGGACGCCAGGCTGATTTACTAAACCGCTATGTCAGGGAAGTGCTTGTTGCATTAGATGCGGACCCAGCTGGACAGAATGCTACACTTAGAGCCTTGCAGATTTTTATTGAAAAGGGTGTAGGTGTTCGGGTGATGGTTATTCCTCAAGGACATGACCCTGACAGTTATATAAGGGAATCAGGAGCAGAAGGTTTTAATAAATTAATTGAAAATGCACAGTCTTTTTTGGATTTTCAACTTAATCTGCTTGTAAAACGGCACGGAATCAACAGTGAGGCCGGAAGATCTACAGTAATTGAGGAGATGGAAAAAACAATCAGTAAAATAGGGCTTCAGGTTGAGAGAGATTTGGCTGTCAAGAAATTACAAAATGTAATTGGGGTATCGGAAAAGGCTTTAAGGGGAGATCTGGTTCGCGGAATAAAAAAGGATGTGAAAAGTACAAGTCATAAAAATGGCGAAGATAAGCAGAGTTTGTCAGCGCTTAGAGAAAGATGGCTGCTGGCGGCTCTTTTACGTAAAGGAGAATTGGTTCCAAAAGTAAAGGAAATTTTATCTGAAGATATTTTTAAGGTAGAAGCTTTAAAAAATGTTATTCATTGGCTTTATTCACTGGAACCTGAAGAATTAAAAGATATATCTGGATCAGTTGGAAGAAATGCTGATAGTGACCTGCAGAAAATATTGGCTGATTTGTTAATGGAACCTTCTGTTAGAAAGGGGAAAGAAGAACAACTTATTCGGGATTGTGTAAATGGAATTCGTAAGACCTGGATGGAAGAAAAGAAGCAGAGTCTATTAAATGAGCTTAATGAAGCAGAAAAACAGAAAGAAGATACGACAGTGATTCAGGAAAAAATATTTAACTTGAAAAATGAAATTAGAACAATTCAAGGAGCGTTGTTGTCCTCATGACAAAATTAGTGTCAAAACAAGTAACTATGAATAAAGATGATCGAAACCAGAAAATCAAGGATCTGGTTAAAATATCCAGTGAAAAGGGTTATCTGACCTACGAAGATATCAATGATTCTTTGCCTGAGACTGTTAATTCCTCAGAAGAAATTGATGATATTCTTATGTTGTTGAGAAGCATGGATGTTGAAGTCATTGACGAGCAGGAGAGAGTTACAGCAAGACCTCGGGACTGGGGGGCAACTGCTGTACCCCGTGAAACTACTCCTCAAGAGGAAGAGGAAGCTAAACTGGAAATTTTGGATGATCCAGTCCGAATGTATTTAAAACAGATGGGCCAGGTGCCTCTTTTAACCAGGGAGCAGGAGGTTACTCTTGCAAAAAGAATTGAGCGGGCTGACCAACAGATAAGACAGATTGTTTTCCGGTTTGGAAATGTTGCAAAGGAAGCTCTTGTTATATCGAGAAGGCTTTTAACCTCAAAGGAACGGTTTGATCGTATTGTTCAGGAAAAAAATGTCAAAAATAGAGACCGGTATCTTATGGTTCTTCCTCGGATGTGTTTGAGAGTAAAAGAGATTGAAAAGGAACTGGAAAACAAGTTCGATTTATCTTCTAAGAAAAAAAATGCAAAAGAGAATGCTGAAAAGCTTGAAGAAACTGTTTCGGAACTTTACCGCGAACAGGTTGCCATAATTAAGAAGTTTTATTTTAGACCAGAAATTATAGATGATTTTATTGATAGAGTTGATAAGATTCGTGAAAAGGTTGAACTGAACAAAATGAATCTTGAATATATCAAGTTTACCGAGGATAAAAAGGCGAGAGCTTCCCGTAACAAGAATGAAAGAAGAAAAATAAAGCGTGTTGAACAAAGTGCGCGAATGACTGCTGATGAAATCATGAAACATCAGGATCTTCTTCAGAAGTGGGTCGCACGTATGCGTTTTGCCAAAGAAGAAATGATTGAGGCAAATCTTAGACTTGTCATTAGTATCGCCAAGAAATATACAAACCGTGGTTTGTCTTTCCTTGATTTGATTCAGGAAGGTAATATGGGGTTAATGAAGGCAGTTGACAAGTTTGAATATAGAAGAGGGTACAAATTTAGTACTTACGCTACCTGGTGGATTAGGCAGGCAATTACCCGTTCAATTGCTGATCAGGCCCGGACTATTCGTATCCCGGTTCACATGATTGAAACTATTAACAAGTTGGTACGGGTATCAAAGAAGTTAGTTCAGGAATCAGGCAAAGAGCCATCTCCTGAGGAACTTTCAGAAGAAATGGCAATACCTGTTGAAAAGGTGCGCGGAATACTGAAGATTTCTCAGCATCCTATAAGTTTACAGACACCTATTGGAGATGGCGAGGATAGCCATTTTGGAGATTTTATTGAGGATAAAAGCATTAAATCTCCATCTGATGCAACAAGTTATACTTTGCTTAAGGAGCAAATAGGGGGTGTATTGGAAACATTGACGCCAAGAGAACGCAGGGTTCTTAAGCTTCGTTTTGGATTAGGTGACGGATCTCCGCGAACACTTGAAGAAGTTGGAAAGGTTTTTAGTGTTACCAGGGAGCGTGTGAGGCAGATTGAGGCAAAAGCACTAAGAAAAATGCGTCATCCAATCAGAAGCAAAAAGCTACGTAATTTTCTTGATTATATTGAAGTGTAAATTTAGGTTGCAAATAACAGGTGGGATAGTATAATCCTAAATTTCAGATAATACAGGCTGTTGAATAATGACGCTAATATAGTATGTGCAGGTTCTTCAATAACCTCTTAAGGGCCCATGGCTCAACGGTTAGAGCAGTGGACTCATAATCCATTGGTTCGGGGTTCGAATCCCTGTGGGCCCACCAATATGGAAAAAGCTTCACCTTTGATCAGGTGAGGCTTTTTTGTTAGCCCGGATATTGAAAGAGTTTTCGTCGTGAGAAGCTGTATCAATTTACATAGAGTTTTGTAATAGAAAACTCGTGCAATATTTGGGCTAGTGTTATAATAAAATAAACGGGCAGGCTGGATGATCGCTGTTCCGGGAAACCGGAAGGGAGGAAAGTCCGAACTCCCCAGGGCAGGATGCTGGGTAACCCCCAGGCTTTGGTCCCGTGAGAGATCAGAGACGGAAAGTGCCACAGAAAATAAACCGCCATTTATTCTCTGAGTAAATGGTAAGGGTGAAACGGTGGGGTAAGAGCCCACCGCCTTTCAAGTGATTGAAAGGGCACGGTAAACCCCATCTGGAGCGAGATCAAATAGAGAACTATAAGGTGGCCCGCCTTGTTCCGGGTTGATTGCATGAGCTTGTTCGAAAGAGCCGGCCTAGATACATGGTCATCGTCCCGGTTATGCCGGGAAACAGAATTCGGCTTACAGGCCTGCCCGTTTTATATAACTAAGTGTAGTGTCTTTGATCATCTTATCTGTGC
This sequence comes from Candidatus Theseobacter exili, assembly GCA_030765365.1. Lineage (GTDB taxonomy): Bacteria > Auribacterota > JACPWU01 > Theseobacterales > Theseobacteraceae > Theseobacter > Theseobacter exili. The sequence continues at coordinate 1,035 of JAVCCS010000261.1, read as the reverse complement.
GCTTTGACGGGAATAAAGAAAAGTGTGTACATTTGATTAATAAAGAAAGTAAGATATTTTTTTAAAGTGGTTGTTATACCTGCGTTTTTTTAATCCAAATCTAAACTAATACATTACGACTCGGTTCACAGTTCTATTACAAAAAATGGGTTTAAGTGAAAACGCTGTGCTATCCTTGCCGCGCTTTAGCAAATCCCAATCCCGATTTGATTTCATTATGTCGTTACTTAAAAGAGAAATAAAGGCTTATCTATTCTATCTTTTACCTTCTATTTGTTGTCCATTGAAGAGTACTGTATTTTTTTTCAGCAAGTTTTACAGCTTTTTCTTTTTCATAATTTGTCAGAGGGATGTCTTGAAAACAAATGGAGCAGGCTAGGGAAAAACTTTTTGAAATACTTGCTGCTATTTTATCTTGTGAAAGTTTATTGCTTGTTAGAAATTCGATGCTTGATGTGTTTTTAATTATTTCATTTAAAAAATTATATTTTTCAGGAATAAATGAAGTGATTTTTGAAGAAGGTCTATTGAGCATTAATGATCCCTGGTAAAGAAGGACACCTTTTCTTCTTCTTTGTGCACCTCCGAGGATTTTTTTTCCTGACATCAATATGTCGCCTGAGACAGGGGTTGTAAAACATGAGCCTGATGCCCTGTTTTTATTTTCTGACATAATAATTGAAGTAATGCCTGTTTTTTTTAGTGCGCCTAACACTATACTGTGGATCATTTTGTAACTTTGCTGAATAGAGTTTGCTTCTTTAATTTGTTCAATATCGATTATTAGTGTAAAAGGGATGTCTCCGCTATGGAAAACCCATCCTCCGCCAGTGAGTCTTCGAACAAAATATTTGCCGTGTTGAGCGTTAACAATTGAAATGATACTTTCAGGAATTCCAGAGAAATACCCAAATGAAAAAGCTGGTGAAGACCAATTATAGAAACGGAGTGTTATTGGAAATGTTCTTTTGTTTATTTCTTCCAGAAAAAGGATTTCGTCTATGGCCATATTATCTGTCGGTGCCATCTCTGGAG
>JAVCCS010000187.1 GCA_030765365.1 Candidatus Theseobacter exili | reverse complement strand
CCTTTTGCATCTAACGGATTATGCTAAAACCTATTTTTTATCGATTTTAGAGCGTTATGGAAAAGACAAATCGAGTAAAACGGAGTTAAGATCTTTTGATACTATTCTGGCAACACAAGTTGCTATTGCAAATAGGAAGTTGTATGTAAATAGGGAGGAAGGATTTATAGGCTTGGGATTAAAAAAAGATGAGTATGTATGTGAATGTTCTGATCTTGATGATCTTATAGTTTTTTTAAAAGACGGGAAGTATCTAGTAACAAAAGTATCCGATAAATCATTTGTAGGTAAGGATATTGTTTATGTAGATGTCTGGAAAAAGAATGATACCAGAAAGATCTATAATGTAATTTATAAGGACGGTAAAACGGGCGCAAGCTTTATAAAAAGATTTTCTGTCAAATCTTCAACGCGCGATAAACCGTATGATCTTACCATTGGTAATCCAGGTTCAAGCGTAATATATTTTTCTGCAAACCCGAATGGAGAGGCAGAGACAGTTGCAGTTTATTTAAGTCCAAGTTGCAAGGCAAGACGCCGAACTTTTGAATTTGATTTTGCTGAATTATCAGTTAAAGGCCGGGGTGCTCGCGGTAATAAACTTAGCAAATATCCTGTTAGCAGAGTTGTTCAGAAAACTACCGGTATGTCCACATTGGGGGGACTTGAAATATGGTATGATGAAACTGTCGGACGATTGAATAGAGAAGAGAGGGGACGTTTGTTAGGCAGTTTTGAGGGGGAGGATTTGATTTTAGCTTTAAAGAAGGATGGGATTGCTCATTTTACTTCGTATGAATTGATAAACAGGTATGAGCCGGATCAACTTCTGTATATAGAGAAATTCAATCCGGAAATAGTGCTTTCTGTGGTTTATTACGATGGTGAGCGTGAACAGCATTTTGCTAAAAGCTTTCAATTTGAGAATTATGCTGCAGGGAAACAGTTCCTTGTTATAAGCGACAACAAGGATTCGGCTTTGAAAGCTTTTTCTACAGATGCTAATCCGGTGATTGAAATTGAGGTTCTAAAAGGCCGCGATGGAGACATATCCACTGAAAAAGTGAATTTTTCCGATATTGTCGGGATGAAGGGATGGAAGGCTTTAGGTAACAGATTAAGTAAATTTCCAGTATGCAGCGTTTGTTTTATTGAAGAAGATCCACCCGAAAAGAAAATCCAGGAAGATTCCCGGAATGTTAACGATGAAATAGAGACTTCTGTTTCTTCTGAACTTGAGGATGAAGATTCTGTTGAAGAATCAGATCATGAAATTATTGATAATGATGATCAGATGGATTTCTTTTCTTCAGAATAATGGTTCGACTTTCATATGGTAAGACGTAATGAACTATCAAGTTTTTATCCTGAGCACAAAGAGATAATCAAAAGGTTCACAGTTGAATGATTGATTTTGAACCCGGATTTTGCAACAGGGATTTGTTTTTAGTTTCCTGTTTCAGGAAATTCTTCGATTATCTCGAGGAACAAGTTTATAGAGTTAAAGAAAATATCAATGAGTTCAGGGTCAAAGTGTTTTCCCCGTTCTGTCCTGAAATACTCAAGAGTATTTTCTATCGACCATGCCTCTTTATAAACGCGTTTATGAGTTAATGCATCAAACACATCAGCCATAGCAGTAATACGCCCGGCCAGGCTAATTTTATTTTTATAAAGACCTTTTGGATAACCGTTCCCATCCCAGCGCTCATGATGCTCTAAAGCAATTATTGCTGCAGTTTGAAAAATTTTGCGCTTCGAAAATTTGAGAATGTCATAACCTATTGTTGTATGTGTTTTTATGAGCTCAAATTCTGCTACATTAAGCTTGCCGGGTTTATTAAGTATGGCATCAGGAATTCCAATTTTTCCAATATCGTGCATTGGTGAAGCCATTCGCAGGAGATTGCTCTCTTCCGGGTTCAGGCCGTGTTTAATCGCAAGTATACGGGAATACTCTGAAACACGTTTCACATGATTTGCAGTTTCCTTAGACCGAGATTCTAAAACTTCGCCTAATGTAACAATAACTTCTTTCTGGGTGTCTAGATTTTCCAAAGTCAGTAGCATGTTTTTCATGGCTTCAAAGCTATGACCGACCAGGATGTTTCCCATTTCAATATCCTGTGAGTCAAAAGGAGGGCGTTTTTTATTGTGCATGACCACAGCGCCGTTGAATTTTCCATCAGAAATGAAAAATGGAAAGGCCATTATAGATCCATTAGTATATCCAGGCCAGTTTGAGGTTTTAAAATCGGGATTGCTATTTATATCCTCGAGAATAAATGCTTTTTTTTGATTGTAAAGTTTACTAATAACAGTTTTTTCAGGCGGGGGAATTTTTATTACTAAAGCCTGATGTCCTGGATCAATTGAAAAAATCAAGTGAAGCTCATCGGCCTTTCTCATATAAAAGCTTCCACCAGTTGCATTGTTATCGTCTGCGAGTGCAAATAATATTTTTGAAGCCAGCTCCTCAATGCTTTTACTAACTGGGAAATCTTTTGTTTTTTCAGCTATTGAGTGTAACCGGTTACTGTATTGTCTGATTTGGCGAGTTCTTTTATTAACGAGATCCTCAAGAAGTTCTTTATATTCGCGGTTTTCATCTTCTAAAATTTTCAAACGTATGGCTGCATTTACCACCCTGCAGAATTCATCTCTGGAAACAGGTTTTGAAAGGTAATCGAACGCATTGAAGCGGACAGCCGCTTTTGCTGTATCAACTGTTGGGGATCCTGTAATTAGAATAACCTTTATATTTGGGAACCCATCTTTAATTATCTGTAGAAGATTTACTCCTGTGGCTTTTGGCATAATGATATCTGAAACAACAACATCAAATGTGTCTTCATTGATTTTGTGGATAGCGTCTTCAGCTGTATCAGAGGTTACTACATAATAGTTACTATCTTTTTCAAGGAATTTGCAGAGCGTATTTCTCATTCCACTTTCATCATCCACAATCAAAATCCGAGGCATATAAATCTCCGATAAATTTAATAGTAACCTATTTCTTTTTGTTGTTTACGTGTCGTTCTTTTTTAGAACTATTTAAGGGCAGGTCCAGATGAAAACGTGTATATTCGTTGGTGTGACTTTCAACAGCAAGCGAACCACCATGTTCCTTTGCAATTCCTTGACTTACAAACAGTCCGAGACCGGTTCCTGTGTCGATTGACCTTGAGGTGAATAAAGGATCAAAAATGTGCTCAATAGTTTTAGGAGAAACACCAAGGCCGTGATCTTCTACGGTTATTCGAAGCCAATTTCTATCATTCTTTGATATTTGACATGCGCTTATAATAAGAATTTTATTTTCATTAAATTCAGGATATCGCATATTAAGTGCACAATGGGCATTTGTTATAAGATGCATAATGACCTGCTGTATTTGCTGACTTCGGCAAAAAATCATTGGAAGATCGTCTGGAATATTTATAGAAAGGGTAATCTGATCTTTCTGAAGGACCTTTTTAATCAATAAAAGAGATGCATCTAAAATGTCTGATGTTTTTGAAAGACTATGACTTTCCTTTTCCTGACTGGCAAAGGAGAGAAGATTCCGAACTATTGCAGCTATTCTTTCGCATTCTGATATTATTTCCCGGGCATTTACTGCATTATCACCATCATTTTTTGAACCATCAAGAATTAATTGTCCATAATTCATTATTATATTAATCGGATTGTTTATTTCATGTGCAATGCCGCTGGCTAATGTTCCTATCGAAGTAAGTTTTTGTTGTTGACGCAGATGCATTTCTAATTCGCGTTTATCAGTTATATTTCTAAAAACAATAACTGCACCTGTGATATTCCCTTCTGGACCAAATATGGGCGCTCCTGAATAAGAAACAGGGACATGCTCTTTTTGCTTGGAGATTAACAAAATCTCTGAAGAATGAATAGATGAATTCCTGTTTTCAAGAATCTCGCAGAATATGTTGTCAACAGGATTATGACTTTTTTTGTCAATTATTTTATAAATTTCTGTTACCGGTTGTCCAATAGCTTCAGAATTTATAAAATAATTGACAAAAAAAGTCATAATCCTGTTGACAACATATTCTGCGAGATTCTTGAAAACAGGAATTCATCTATACATTCTT
>JAVCCS010000126.1 GCA_030765365.1 Candidatus Theseobacter exili | reverse complement strand
CTCTTTATTTTTGCAGTGTCAATATACATTGTGGCTATATAATATAGCGATAAATGCCTATTTGTCAAGCTTTTTAATGATTTTGTTGTGGCTACAAATTTTTATTAAAAAAATACAATTTTTGCTGGATTTTCAATCTATTAAATCAGATTTGTTGGGTTATTTAGGGGGAAGATCCGCTATAATTTTATAATTGCAAATAATTAAGTAAAGTGTCCACAGAATTAAGGATAAAAAGACAAGTTTTGATCGAAACTTGTCTTTTTTTTAGTTACTTGATTAAGTCTAATGATATTTGATAATGTAACTATTCTAATAAAATTTTGCAGTACAGGAGTGATTTATACTATTGAATTGAAGCGGCACTGACAATCAGGGAGTGTAATGGATGGTTGAACCAATAACAACAATAGGATCATTTGCTGCTAAAAGCATTGCCTCTTACGCCCTCGGCAAAAGCCTAGATAAAAAAATTTCTCAATGGGGAACCCATGAGAGAAGATTGGCAAAGGTCATTGACCAATCAATAAAAGAATTTCATAAGAAATCTCCAGTACCGGATTCAGGTTTTAAATCTCCTTTTTACAGATTCAATATATTCGTTGCAGAACTTATAAAAGTGAGGCTTTTAGGAGACAATGCCTATCAACTGGATGAAAGTGCGATTGCTGATCTGTTTAGTAAAAATCCCAATATATTACTGCCCACAAAAAAGCAATTATCCGATTTTTTAGAACTCTTAATGAAAAATGTTCTTGCAGACCAGGAACTGAAAAAACTTGAGATCGATGAGAATTACAAGGAACAGGTATTTTTTAATTCTGAAAAACTCAACTTTCTCATTGAGGCAGTCTCGAAGCTTGTCCCAAAATCAACACCCAAGGAAATCACAGCCGTTCCAGGGATATCGATTAACAAAATAGTCGGGCGTGAACAGGATCTGAAAAACCTGAGAACCTCTTTGCTTGAAAACAGGGAAACTGTTCTTGTAAACGGCATGGGCGGCATTGGCAAAACAACCCTGGCTGCTGTATATGTTGACACTTATTATAATGACTATGATCACATTGTCTGGCTGACAATAGAAAATGACCTGGCCGAGGCTATAGCAGCCAACCATTCATTGCTTTCAAATCTGAAATTAAAAGACATACCTGCTCCTAATCAGCTATTTGAGTGTATGAACCAATTAAGATCCCTGCAAAGTGAAAAGCCCCTGCTTTTCATCATAGACAATGCATCAGGAATTCTTACCTCTTTTTTTCATGTATTACCCAAGCCCCCTGGGTGTCATTTACTGATCACATCCCGTGAACGCATTGAACCGTTTTATATTATTGAGTTAGATTTTTTGCCGGAAAATAAGGCAATCGAACTGTTTCAAAAATTTAATAATAAATTTTCTTATGAACAAATTCAATCTATCATTAAAGCAATTGAATATCATACCCTGACTATTGAAATCCTGGCAAAAGCATCAAAAAAACACCGGTGGGATTTTGAAAATATGCAAGATGCGGTTACACGGGATGAAAAGGCGGGCATCGGCGTATCGCATAGCCAGCATCAAAAGATCGACAGAATAAAAGGTTATTTGTCTAATATTTTTAAACTCAGCGTCAAAAATAAGACGGATATATATCTGTTAAAGCAGTTCCTTTTTCTGCCCAACGAGTGGATATCTTATGATTTTCTTGAATCACAGTTGCAGAAAGAACAACTGGAGTGGGGGGAGGATTTTTCATCTACACTGGAAAGTTTGTATGAAAGAGGACTGGTCCAGAAGAATGAAACACTCGACAGTTACAAGATGCATCCAATCTTGGCTGAAGCTGTTTATCCCCAATTGGAAATAGTTTGGGATGATATCTCTTTGTTGGCAGAGAGTGTAGAGACATTATTGTCTCTGGATCAGGCAACTGAAAATCCAATTGATAAATTTCTTTATATTCCCTTTGGAGATGCCATTCTCAAACAGGCAAAAGAGCATTTTGCTGAAAGACTTTCAGTTTTAAAAAATAATTTGGGGCTACGGTATCAAGATTTGGGCAAGTATGAAAAAGCCGGGGAATTACTGGAGCTGGCCTTGCAATCAGCAAAAGACAATTTTGGGGAGAACCATCCGAACGTCGCAGTGAGTCAGTCCAATTTGGCGCTGGTGTATCAAGATTTGGGCAAGTATGAAAAAGCCGGGGAATTACTGGAGCTGGCCTTGCAATCAGCAAAAGACAATTTTGGGGAGAACCATCCGACCGTCGCAGTTCGTCAGTCCAATTTGGCGCTGGTGTATCAAGATTTGGGCAAGTATGAAAAAGCCGGGGAATTACTGGAGCTGGCCTTGCAATCCAATTTAGACAATTTTGGGGGGAACCATCCGAACGTCGCAGTTCGTCAGTCCAATTTGGCAACGGTGTATAGAGATTTGGGCAAGTATGAAAAAGCCGGGGAATTATGGCAGAGTTCTTACCTAATATTTCTTGATAAGTTGGGAGAAGCGCACCCAAATACTGAAACTGTAAAGCGAATCATTGAAAGCATAAGAAATAAGGTTACCTGATATGGCTGCTAATAGGAAAATCAATTTTGGTTGTTCCAACTGTTGAATTCCTCAAAAAGTCCGGCTTGAATAGCAATGTCAGAATCAATCGCAAATTAATAAAAACTGATTCCCAGAATGACCATTCAACAGAATCGTTGTCTTTTTTACCGCTGAATCTCCAAAACAAAATTTTTTAAATTTGCTAGATTGTTTGACACATTTCCTGAGATTGCCTGGAGGCGAAAGCTACTGGATAATTCTGAAAAAAAGCAGAGGTCTCGTTCCCACGATCCTCAGTGGAAAGGTACCATGCTTCATTGCAATTAATTTAATGTTTTTGCAACTCTCTGGGATCTTCTTTCCCATTGCAACACGACCGAGAGCCACTGGTTTTCATGGAAAACGGGAGCAAATTGTTTGAGCGACTGTAAAACCAGTTTTGAGCAGACCGAGCAAGATTTTATTGAAATCAATTATCTGGCGTTTTAAAAAGTTCAGCGAGTTTTTGATCCCGCCATGAAAGCCAATGGATTGAGGGAAAAGTGTTGCAGGGTGGGTTCTTTTGTTACTTTTCTTGCCCATCAAGAAAAGTAAAAGAAAACAAACCGTTTGTTATCTGTAGATTTGAATATTACAGCGTCCCTATTTTCCCCTAACCAGTTTTTCCAGATTCGTCCTCGCAAAATCAATGGAAGAATCAATACTGAGTGCGATTTGGTAATAGGCAATCGCGTTATCCGTATCCCCCATATCCCGGTAATTAGATGCGATGTTGGCATAATCAATGGCGGATGAGGGATTTAAGGCAATGACTTTTTTGAATGCGTTGATTGCCTTTTCATGCTGTTTTTGCATGAAATAACAGAACCCCATCAGGTTATAAATATCCGTCCGCTCCTGGTCATACGCCTCACCTTTTTTAAGAACATCCAATGCCCCGTTGTAATCGCCCATATCCT
>JAVCCS010000068.1 GCA_030765365.1 Candidatus Theseobacter exili | reverse complement strand
TTCGGGAAACAACAGGGGCAAGGATTCATCAGCTTATGGGATATAATTCGCCCGACGTCCGCTGGGGATATTTCGACGGCGAACCTTATCTTTTTACAAAGTTCATTCCAAAAGCAAAAGATGCTTCCGCTGAAACAGTAAAACGCTTAGCACCGGGAAGTCTGGTTACGACAATGGCGTTGTACTCTGAGGAAGAAATGAGGCAAATTGACAGGAACCTTGGCGGATATCTTTACGAACCACAGGCGAACAGACTGCACTTGTTAGATTTTGGCGGCAGAGAGGAAAACAACAAGGAAACAAGTTATAGACGCCTGTGGTCTTCCGGTCTTCTTGATCCAAAACAGGGCCGTGAACAATTCGCACAGGAATTATCTGATTTTGAAAGCAGGTCTTCAGATCCGGCAATAATGGAGGAACTTCAAAGAAGTCTCGCAAGCATAGGCGTGCGAGGTCACGCGCTTAAACTAGCGACCAGGACTCTTCAAGAAAGGATTCAAACGGTTGGATCGAGGGTAGATGTCCTTTTTGAGGATATTGAAACCTCTTATCCCAGTTGGCAGTTTCTTTCCTATGAGGAATGGGAAAGGTCTATTGCTATGGCAAGAAAGCTGAAAAGCCAGGGACCTTTTACAGATACAAACGGCGACCTGGTGAAGGTTGCTTCTGTTTCTATTGTTGATGATCCTTCTGCCCCCCTTGCAAAACTGGAAACGGTTGAGGTCTCTCATGAAGAGCATCAGGGACAAAGACGCAAGGTTTTGACTCAAACCATGGTTGTAAACGCACAGTATTTCCGTAATATGGTGCTTCTGCGGACGATATATCCGGAGATTGTATCTTTTGATCCTGAGGATCAAAGTAATTATATGCAAGCCATGGCAGGAATTAGTACAAACGCATTAAATAGAATTATTGTAGAAACTCTGAACGGTACTTCGGTTCCAATGATTAACCAGTATTCAATAGTTGAAGATTCAATGAGCTCTCTTGTCGGCCCTTCTTCTGCTAAACTCAGTTCTCAGCAAAAACAGGTCTTTGAACAAGGGCCAAGTCCGGCAAAAGTCTCCCTTATGCTTGAAAATATCGCCGATAGCCTGCCGGAACCGGGAGAGCCTGGTTTTGAAGAAGGGCTTACGGCAGCTTCCGAAAAAGCTGATTTTATTATTACAGTAGCTATGCAGGGAAAGACTTCTGCAGAAGCCACTGCGTTTCTTGCTAAAGTTCATATCCCAACTTATTTTTTATCAACGGTACTGAAGAACACCGCTGTTGCTGACAAATCTCAACTACCATATTTAATTGAGGGCGATCCAACCCAAAAAGCGTTATTGCTGGTAAAAGCAAAAAACCTCATAGAATCGCTCAAAAATCTGGATGCAACAGATATCCCCTTAATAAACGGCTCTCAAGCAGCTGATTTGGCCGCACTTTCTCAAGTATTAGGCCTTTCTCTTAACTCCTTTATCAAAGCAGCGCATAGTCCTCTAAGTGATGTTTCCCACTTCACTGCGGCTCTTAACATGGCTGAAGCCGCCTATGGTCTCCTGCAAATGAAGCAGGAAGGTCAGGATTTTACCGTTGAAGATGTATTGGGATACGGAACCTTTGGCGTTGCCCTTAAAGTGACGCTTAAAAAACCTATGGAAAACTACGGCATCGGTCCTTTTGCTGTTAAGGTTTTCTTTGAAACACAAAGCCGGCTTCATGCTGAAATTTTAAAACGCGCATTGTTCAATAAAAACATACCCGGTGTTGTTCCTGTTATCAAAACCTTTGATTTTGAAGATCAAACTGTTCAGCTACAGCCAATGGCTGATACAAGAGCCCGTGCTTTCGATAAAATGCATTCTCTTTTTTCAACAACATCTTTACCTGAAGCCTTCAACATTGCTATGGGCTTTGCGGGTACTTTCCGTGATTTTCACAACGCAGGAACCTTTCATGGCGATCTGCATGAAGGAAACATCCTGGTTGCGGGAGATGGCTATACCGAAATTATTGACTGGGACGGAACCTTCTTTGCTCCAGAAATAATTCAACCTATACTTGATGACATTATCGCTGATCTTGCCGAGAAAGGCGAGAAAAATGGAGGAACTCTTTCCCCTGAAGACCAACAGCTGTCTGATCTTGTAGCTAATGTTCTAAGAAATCCTGAATTACTTAAGGAAGAAGTAGGACTTGTTGATGCTTCCAGAACAGCCGTTCAATTCGATGACGTTTCTGATCTAATGCGTTACCTTTACAAAATTATGGGTGGAACTCTTGCCCCAACAGAAATGCCTTCTTCTCGACAAATGAAACAACTTCTGGTTGATCGTTTGCTTGAGGAAGTGCCAACACATCCTCAACTCCTGGCTCCTTGCTTTGATGCTGTAAAAAATTTCTCAAAGCTTGTGGACATGGCTTGTGACAATTCCGTAACAGAAAAAACAAATTCAGCTCAAATATATAATGAACTGCAATCGGTTTTTACCGCCTTTTCTGCGTTAAACATACAGGGAATCTCCTCCTTATCAAAGAAACTCGAACCCATGTTCGGAAAACGCCTTGCGGATAAGTGGGCAGACGAAATTTTTTATATGGATAGTCATGCTGGATTTAAACTCCTTCAATATATGGGTGATCTTGAAAAACAAGGAGCTTCTGCAAAAGATCCGAAGACCTTTACCAAAGCGTTTGCTTATGCCCTGGCCTTCAGGCGCGATCCGGTTAATCCTGGACCTGTAATAGAGCCTGCCGTCAGGTTTTCTCTGGATGCTCTTTTGGTGACAGCCCGTGGGGAAGGAGAAGCACGAGTAAGGCTTGCATCTCTCCTGAGCCCAGTTTTTGGTCAAGGTTACAGCACTTATCTTGCTGATAAATTTTTCACAACAGATATAGCTACCGGAGAAAAGATTCTTCAGGAAATGGAGAAACTCATTCAACAGAACTCCGACAGATTTACCGCGTTTACACAAGCCTTTTATACAACACTTCAAACAACTCCCCAGGAAAAACATTCCGGGTTATGGGCTGTTGTTTCCGAAATTGAGATGAAACCGACTGTGCCAGATGATGGAGAAATCACTCAGGAAATATTCATTGGGCCGGCTGGAACAAGCAAATTCCCCTCGGCCATGAAGCATATAGGGAAAAGACCTCTTTCTGAAATCGCCGCCATAAAAAGAACTGAAAGCCTCCCTAATATAGAATCAACTTCTTTTCCTACAAGAACAGGTTTATCAAATACGGAAAACCAGTCTTTTGAAGCCAGGATTCATCGCATGTATGAGGCATCGGCGACTAAATGGAAAGATAACGAGGATTATGTCCGAAAACTTATGAATTACAACTCTAGTGACAGCATAACATTGATTCCGCGCGTAGTTCATCTTTCAAAAGAGGATAAAAAAAAGATGGGCTTATCTATGGAAGATCCTGCACAACACTTTTTTGTACAGGGTAAAAACCCGCAAGAAAGGTTCGTTTACATAATAGTTCAACTCGATGAGCTTGTTAAAACAGAAAACGTGCGCTCAGCAAGACTGGTCAAAGAAGCTCTTTTCCATGAAGCACGCGAAGCTTTCTGGAGATCTCAGCTGCATCATACAGAGTTTAGATTTTTTGATCCTATTGAAGCTCACAGGATTGCTTCGGCTGAACAGGCCCAGGAATTCGGAACGGTAGGCCTCCTTGGCAGAACTCGCATTACTTATTATCATCAGCGTGAAATTGAAAAAATGAGCAAAGAACAGCTAATAGAAATAGTCCGCGAAACAGCAGACCTTCGAGCTGAACACCACACTCTTATACAAGAAGCCAATGATATACGAAAAACCCAGGGAAAGGTTGCCAGAACAGATAATGAGGAAGGTGTTCTTCCGGGGAACGCCATTAAAACTACAAAAATAAAACAGTATGAAAAGGGCTTACGGCAGGTAGCTTTTGAAAGACTGGAACAGGAGTTCCCAAAAACTGCTGCAAATTTATGGGAAGAAATGGGACAGGGTGAAAAGCTTACTTCTGCAGATCTTTTTTTCACCGGGATGATTGAAGCCTTTGCCGGCGCTGCGCTGCCGACAGCTTTTCTTACTTTCGGAATTGGTCCTGCTATGCTTGGCATAATAGCGGGAATAGCACTTCCCACAATATTGATATTAACCCCGCTTTTTGCCAGAATACTCGCCAGGCTCCCTTTAATAACAAGAAGAATTCAAGGTTCTTTGCACAAATGGAAACTTAGGGAAGAAGTCGGTCCATCTAAAAGAGAAATCTCTGAAAAAACAAAAGCCATATGGGCTTCTTTCGGTAAAGGTTTCCTTGACTACAAACTGGTGATAATAATAGGACTCCTGAAAATACTGCTCCCTTTTATTCTGCCGGGGACTGTCGTCCCTATAGTCGCAGGCTTAATGGCTGCCGGTATTATTATACTTGTTAAGCAGGTTTTTACTAGAACCAGGCTATATTCTAATCTTCAGAAAATGAAAGAAAAGCTTCTGAAAGATTGGAAATTTGCCAGAATTCTGGCAACTCCGGTTGAAGATCTTCTAAGGCCTGTTTTCCAAACCTTGCTGCCCAGACAGTTGGCCTTTTTGGCAGATGCAATATGGGGCCCCGAATTTGCGCCGAACCTGGGTTCTTCAGATGGCACTCAAACAGCTGGTACCGAAGAAAGAAAAACCCGACGTGAACGACAAAAAGAGTTCTGGAACAAATTTGGAGGGATGTTCCCAATAATTGTCGCATCAATCACGGGCATTATCCCGCTTGTTTTATCAGCTATGGCACAATCATATTTTGCGGCCCCGATCGTTGTTGGATCATTAACAATTATAGCGGGAGTTACAAGCAGTTTTCTTATACCGAGCCTCGTAATAATGTTAGTTACCGGTGCGGCAAAGCTTAGAAAAATACTACCTGAATTAACTGCCGGAATTAGAGAGCGCCTTCCTGAATATACTGAAAAAATCCGAATTTTTTCAATAAGGGCTATCGAAGGTTTCTCTCTTAAAGTATTAAGAATGCAGCCTGCAGCGCCGGATCTTGCTGCAAGATTAATGCGGGAAATCACCCATGAAGAACAAAATGACTGGCTGAGAAAAAAGCTTCTTGAAGGTTCGGTTGTGGGTTTTTTAAGAGGAAAAGGCCCGCAGCATCAGCAATTGCAGCAGCGACAAAAACGCGGGTTTTTTGGTACAAAGATTGTTGAAACCCTGGAGGAAACCCCTGTTTCAGATGAAGGGCAAGCGTTGCTGGCTTTACAGAGCAAAACAGATAATATATTTGAAGCCCTTGATCGAATATCGAACAATGATATTCCTGCAGATTTACAGGAATTTATGGATGATTTTATGCTCAGAAACGGATTGTCTACACGGGAAATGAAAAAGATGATGGAGCTTCTTCTCAAGTCTCGTATTCAGGTTTTGAAGGATGAATTTTTCGTGTTTTCTGACACAACAGATAATACCTACGGAATTTCACATGCAGGCCGGGGAGTACATTTCGGGAACCCACGCATCTGGCTTGGAGAAGAAGCGGTAAGGACCCTTCCGGAAAACGCTTTAATAAGAATTGCCCTGGAAGAAGGGTTGCACATGATAAGACCGATGGGAAAACACCTTGTTCCTGAAGAAGGAAAACCTCTTCCTCCCAAATTTAAAAACAGGGGGATTTTTAAAGAGATTGTTCATGACTGGGACTCTGCAGAACAATTTGCAGAGTTTCTTAAAGCAGCAATGATAGAAAAAAGAGGGACTCAGGCTATGAAAATACCGGGCCGACCTTCCTCTACTACTGAAGACACCAGTCCGATAACGTTTACAACAACGGATTATGAAGTATTAAAAGCTTCTCCTGTTCAGGAAACACGAGTGCTGCCTGACGGAAGAATTGTTAGAATACTTTCCGTGTCGCCTAATTTGATGAGTAGACCGGCTTTTCATTTTCCATTTAAGGACGCTAAAAACGATATCGATGAAGAAATTATTGTTGTTCGGGAAGACGTCCCCTCAATAGTTGACGAAGCAATTTTTCATGATTTGAATGAAGCTTTCTGGATGACGGTAATAAACCCGGAAACAAATGAACCTTTCACCCAGCGCGATGCCCATATTATAGCGTCTGCAATGCAAGCTCATGAATTTGGAGGCAGGACGCTTACCCCTTTCCATATTTCTGCTATTACAGGAATGAGAAAAGCAGAGCTTGATACAATTATCAATGAATTTAAGGATAAAAGCCGTGAATACCATGAAAAGGTTTTAATCCTTGCAAATAAGGCTATAGAAGAACAGAGGCTTAAACAACGACCGATATCTTTAGATTCCTACCATAGATATGAAAAAGCGTTTTTTGATTTTGCAGTCTTTGAAAAGGATTTTCTATCCAGAACCGAGGTTGCTGAAAAAGACAGGGAACGTCTTCCGGAAGAACAGACGAAACGCTGGGCGGCTACCATGCTTGCCATGGCCGAGCAGGAGATTGAAACCGGTTATACTGGAGTTATCAGAGCAACACAACATTTGCAGAGAGCTCAAGAGATCCTCTCGGAACACCCGTCTGAGACACTGCAGAAAGAAGCCTCTGCTGTTTCAGAAAGGATCCAGGAACATAAGATTGAATGGCCGGATGTTCTTAATCTTATTGAAAGTGACGAAATTCCTTATATAGACGCACCTATATCTAAAGACAACCTCCAGGTTCTTGCTCTCTCCTTAAAGAAAAGCTTCACAGAAGGAAAGGGTTTTCTAGTTAAAGACATCGCCATGCTAAAAACGGCACTTAAACAAAAAAATCTGAACCTCCAAGATTTTGTCTCAGAGTATAAAGATTTTTCCCCACACGATTCTGATATACTTCATGCTGCTGCCTTTATGATGTTAGGGATGGATAACCTGAAAGCGTCCGAAAGGCTAGGAAAAGATTTTGAGTTTGTCAAATTCGCAGGATTGGGCGGAAATGCTGTTGTTGCTCATATTATTATAACGGATAAAAAACTTATTGAAAAATATGGTACCCAAGAACTTGCTGTAAAGATTTACTTCGATCCTGCCGAATCCTCTTTCTCAAAAAGAGAAACCCGTTACAATTACAATAAGCTCTTCCTTTATAATGAAAATATACCCGGCATAATTCCAGCTATTGATATGTTTCAATCTGAAAACGGCATGCTGTTCAAAATATTACCCTTTCTTCCCGAGGCAACTAGTATAGACGACAGTTTGGGATCTGATGGTGTAATCGGTAAAATGCCTATGTCCGAAAGGATACGGCGGGCCTCTGAGCTTGCCGGTACTGTTCAAAAGATGCATCAGGCAGGAGTCGCTCACGATGACCTGGACGGGAACGTTCTTGTCGAAAAGAACGGGCATCTTTTCGTGATGGATTTTGATCAAACTACATACAGTAAACAAAAAGCAGCTAAAACCTTTCCAGACTTCCGTCTTAACAATTTGCATACGGAAAGCGACCGAAGGGATTTAACCACAATAGTCCTTTCCCTTATCTCAAATAAGCCGCAGGCTGAATTACTTATTGAAACACAAAGTAAAGAATCACTTGCCGAAGCCCTTTTTGAAGAGTGGAAAGCATCCGAAGGACAAGACTTTCATCCTGGAGCTCTTATTACAGCTAAACCTTTCTTTGCTGAATTTGCCAAAAAGGTTTTTGCATCGAAAAACGGAAAAGAAAATACTGACGTTCTGCTTCAAAATCTTCAAAAGCTTAACTCTTCTCTAAAAGCGCTTTCCTTTCCCGTTTTTTCAAGCATTATGACCCCGGATTCGCCCGAAACAACTTTTGTTGGACCTATTGGCCTTCAGGAATATAAAACATTGGACAATGTTTTAAGGTCCATCCAATCTGATCCTAAACAGCAGCTTTCTGAAGAAGAACTTCTTCTATTCAGGGGTATGCTGAAAAGAGCGGGTCTTATCTTGGCAGATTTCCTGCCTAAAGATAAAGAAATTGATCATATTACCTTTTATAAAAGTATGCGCACAGCTCTTTCTCTTGCGCGAGGTCTCTCCAGCCTTTCCGAAAAAAACAGAACCGCTGCGGCAAAGCATTTGAGCAAAATCTTCTGGAAAATGGAGGAAAAGCTGCCCCTTGCTGAAGTTGTAACAATCAGTATTGAGGCAGCAACCGCCCAGGAAGTGACAGACTGGCCGTCCAGGTTGTTTCAGTTTCAACGCGTTCTACTTGAAGACGACAAGCTGTTCAGTCTAATACAAAGCGATTTTGACATGATCGGTTTCTTGCAGCTCCTACCTTTCGATAACGAAGATGTTGAATCAGCTGAGATCCATGACGATTTTTATTTTCTTGTTGAAAATCGTGATCTTCCTTTAAGAGACCTTCTGTTGAGGATTCAAGAAAGGGAGAATGCTCCCGAAAACCCTTTCAAGAACGAGAAATCTGCACAACTCTTAAAACAGCTGGCAGTTATGTCAAGGATGACTATTGCCGAGAACACATCTGTTCCTCCCCTTGCTGTTTTATATCTCGCTAATAATCTGGCGGATCAAATAATTAACGAAAGAATAGTTGAAGAACATCTGGTTCTTGAAGGAAACACCCTTGTCCCCATTAACGGGGGAGATGAGGGAGAAAGCATTGTCGACTTTAACAAGCTGACGCTTGGTGATGTTTCTATTGGGACTTACTTTGCACGAGACACAGATGAATATGAAACGGGTTACGATTTTAACCATGAAATGCTTCTTTATGGCTTAGATAATAATATGCTTTACAACCTGGAAGGTTTAATAGTAGGAAACTTACCTGCTGAAGATGAAGAGGGACAATCGATTTCAAGCAACCACATTCTTTCTAATTTTTTCAAACGTCACATGTCTAATGCAGTAGCCGCATCTTTGTTAACTACAAGAAGAAGGGGCAGGCTAAATGCCTTTAACTATGCTAAACAATTTGCACGCAGGCGATATGAAAAGGATCGGGCACTAGTAGAACAGTCAACATGGCAAGCGAGATACGCAAGGTTTATAAATCTGCTAACCTCCGTTGCCAGCAAAAATACGCCAGCGTTGATTGATCTTAAAAAATCCGCAACTGAAATTCTATTAAGAATGGATGTATCACAAGAAACCATCGATAGCATGACCTCCGGACAAATAATTTTAACGGTTCTCAAACGCGGTTTTTCTTCTCGCATAAGGCAATCAGGCCTTCTTGCAGATTTGATAAAGCGCTTGAAGCCCGAAAGTCGGTCTGTCCAGTTTTTTATTAACGGAATGAAAGCTCTTAACGACTATATCCTAGGGATGACGCTTGCAAACGAAGTCCAGAAACGTTTCTATGAGATTCACAGAAAAATGTTTGAAAATATCCTGGGCCACAGCGAAACGAACTCTACCTTTAAATCCATCGGTTTTGCAGAAAACTGCAAAGCCAGAACTGTAACGAAACTTGCCCGCGGTCTTTATCTGGCCGATGGTGTTTTTTATTCTGTGCAACCACCCCTATTCGAGGGTGATCTTCTTGTATCTGAAGTTGACGAAGCTTTTGTCATTAGTAAACTGAATGAAAAACCTCGCATAAACATTGAGAACGAAGAAGATTTTAAGAAATATATCGAGGATGCTGTCCAAAGTTCTTCTTTTGATACCGTAGAAAAAGCAAGCGCCCAAATGCAGAAAGTCCTTCAGGACTGGTCCACGAACCTGGTTTATTCTCATGATCTTTTCAAAAAAGTCTATTATACAGCACCTGACGCAAATGGTCTTATTGAAGAAGATATCTTTTTTAATGACCCAGAAGACGGCGCAATTCTTGAATTTGCCTTGGTAAACAAAGATCTACCATTTTCTACAATTATTAAACCAGTTTCTGAATTTGAGAAACCGGTTTGGATTAGCGGAAGAGCCTCTCTTCAGCTTTCAAAGCCCAAACAGTCGCTTAATGATGAACAAATAAGAGAAAACCTTGCTCTATGGAATCGCAACAAATCTCGTGAAGATGCTTTTCACCTTTCTGTTCGGGCCGGCATTAGCAGCGGACCCATATCAAATGATGTCGTAACTGACCCTGAAAAAGCCCTGAAAACAGATGAAAAAGGCAAACCAATCCATGAAAAAAGTATTAATTTACAGGTTCAGGCCCTTGTTGAAGCTTCAGTTCAGGGAAGAATACAATCTCTATTTCATGCTGCCGGAGCCCGTTTTGAAGATCGCTTTATAAGCAAGGTAATGGATGATACCTCTGTTTTCTCCAATATTCTCAACAGCATGCAATCCAGGCTTTGGGGCAGAAACGATGCACCCGGAGAAGAACTGACAGTAAACGGTCAGCAAATATTGTTTTCTTCAGATGCCCTTGAAATTATTCGCAAAGGTAAAACGGACAAACTTCACAAAAAGATTTTTGGAACCGAAAAAACATCCAGACCGCAGGTGGTTCAAGTAAACAGGGTTTTACAGGCAGCAGAACGATTTTTTATGGATAAAGCAGAAGCAGTGGGATATCTGTCTTCCTCAACAACTGAAGACTATGACTTTGATGCTTTCAAAAAATATCTTTCAAAAAATGTATACAATTACTCTGCACTCTCTGAAGAAAACCTTCTGGGCTTATATGAATTTGCCCTTGTTAAACGAATGTTTGATTACCATGAAGTCCTTGATGATTTCACAATCCCGAGAAATCCCCTTGAAAAATTAGGGGAAATCGGTGGTGAAGAAACAACGGGTTTGATTAATGCCGATTTAATTGATACCATTTTAAAAGCATCGAGAGTTCAGCAAAAAATTGACGACGCAGACGCTGATACAGATGTTTCTTCTCTAATCAAGGAACTTTCTGAAATGGGATTAAGCGATATTCTCATGCAGGATCCCAGAAATCCCGGAATGGACAGCAGTCTGAGCTATTCCCTGAAAATCGAAGAAGGGACCCGTAAGTTTGAGACCACCCGCCAGCAATATTTTGTAGGTTATGCTGACCTCAGGGCTTTTGCCGAAATGAATCACTGGCATTATGAAGCATTCTTACAGGAAATGATGGATAAACCCTTGAAGAATCCAAGACCGGAAACCGGAGACAGTAACTTTGATGCAAAAATGGAAGCACATCTTGCTGAAATACACGATTTATTTCACCATAACTTTCGGTTCGACCTGATTTCAGACGCTATTAAACGCCAGGTTAAAAACCGAATTGCGCAGAACATTGAAGGAAGAAAGCTACAGCTGATTATCCAGGCAGCTGTTCTTCAAGGGAATAAGAGAGCATTAAAAGTTCTGCGGGAAAGCCTGCCTGAAAGCTTGCAAAAGCAACTTGACGCATTGATAGACCTGGCCGCAAAAAATCCAAGGGGTCCACCCCTTGGACAAATACTAGAATATCTTGACAGGGTTATCGCTGAAACCGAGGAACAACCCAAAACGATCATCAGCAAAATTATGGCTTCACCGGTATTATCCAACAAAAGGTTTATTATCTTTAATGATGAGCTCCACTTTCCTCATAAAGACGAACAGGGTTTTTCATTACAGGAACTTTTTTCTGAAACTGCCTTGAGGGAAGGCGGCGATGAAATATATTTTTCGGGACCGTTAATCACAAATGAGCTTTTAATGTCTTTTACTGAATTCCGGGGCATTAACGATGTTCCCGGAATCACAGATGCAACCGCACGCCTGCGTGTTATCGCGGCAGATCCATCCTCTCTTTCTTTTCACGGCAAGGCTGATGTGAGGTCCCATCTGGCGATGGCTCTTGTTGAAGGACGTATGACAGATACGTCAAAAAAAGATATTGAAGCACCTAACCCCGGAAAAAAGGCGATGTTTGTTAGAAGACATACCTATTCTGAAAAAGGAGATCAGGAAATTAAGCTTTTTAAATCTCTTGATTATCCTGAAGATACGGTCGGTATATCAGCATCTCTGGACAAAGAGGGAGAAAGCATCGGTACCGCAACGTTCAGTCCTGAAAGTCTTGAAAGGATTAAAGAGTATCTGGACTTTCTTGGATACCCGAAAGACGAAACCTTAAAAAGACCTGAGGAAACAGCAAGAAACGCGGCAGCGCTTATAATAAAAGTTCAAAACGGCACGCTTGCCGCATTTGAGGTTGAGGAAATCATAAGGTCGAATCACACCTTGCTTCGTTTTTTCGGAATCTCGCCTGAAAACCCGCCATCTGCGCCTATTTATCCAGTTCTTGAAATGATGATAAATCAAATTCAACTGTATGAACGTCTTAAAAATAGACCCCGGGAAGAAGCCCTGTCTGATTGGCCCGGTTATGTCCAGGAATTACAAAATGCTTTACAGAAGATGAGTCCGCATTTGCCGATTTCAACGCTTCAAAGACTCGTTATGGAACTTCCGGATTATGCTGTTTCAGAGACAGACCGGGAACAATTCCGGATACTGCGCCGCATGCTCTACAGGATTTTCGAACAAAAAACCAGGAATAACACCTTTGCAGCGAAAGCGCTTGTTCGACAAGCACTGGTTGCAGGTTGGTTTGCCAAGAAACCTGAGGAAATTGGGAAAAAGGAACCGAACCGTTCTTTTATTCCAACAGACCCAGATCTTTTTCATGATGAACTCATGAATGAATTAATTGCCAGGTTAACGGTAGAACACGGAAACCTTGTTACGATCTTTCGGGAAACGGACCCGCAAAAAATTGTAAACGTAAAGAAAACCATGGGCTGGCTTTTTACGGAAGAGCAAATAATGGATATCTTCGGTCCTGCTCTGGCAGATGAGCTTTTTCCAAGAACAATAGTATCAAAGGATATTACCATCGGAGAAGTTGACCCGGATATTGTAAGCGGAAGAATAATAGAACTTGTCGAAAAAGCTGAAGAACAGTTTAACGAAAAATACCGCGGAGATTCTTCAGAAAGCACAAGACTTGATGATCCATCTTTTATGGAAAGCAATCCCATTGTAGAAACAAGAAAAGCCTTGATTGTTAATGGAAAAGCCATCAAGGATGCGGATGGTAACAAGACAGGTTTTAAAGAGTATTTCGAAGCTAACCAAGAAAACTTGTCAGCTGATGCGTTAAGAGCAATAGACACTCTCGCCAAAATTGAACAGATTATAAAGCAAAAAATTAAATCTCTTGAAATAGGGAGAGCGCCTCCCGATACAGCACTTATTGACCAGTATAAAGCTTTCCTCGATAATTTCAGAAACACACGTTTCGTTCTTGAACGAAATAAAATGTTTTTACATATGAAAGACCCTGAAAATGCAGCTGCTATGAGTGCCGGAAAAGACACACAATCCATTTATATAGGAAAACGCCTTTTCGATAAACTCGCCGGCAGCTATCCGGAAGCGCTTACTGCCGGTGTTTTTCATGAGCTTGCACATGTTTTCCCACCGACAAATGGAGAAAAAACACGTTCAACCCTGTCTGGGTTCAGCCGGGAAGCAAACGAAACTCTCATGAGAGTATTACCGGATATAGCCAGGGAAGAAGCTGATTCACAGGCTATTGTAAGAGAAAGTCTTTTAATGGAACCGGCTCAGACGGCTATGTTCCTGGGAGAAATTCTTGAAATCGCGGACAAAGACGATTCAGATCAAATAACACCTCTTCTTAGTCCAGAACAAAGAGGTTCTCTTTTTCAGCAAGGTCTTTTTAACAAACTTTTTTCTAAATATAACCTGCTACTCCTTCCTTTGGAAGCATCAAGAATTATTGATAGAAATACTGTTCAAAAGTGGATTGAAGAAGACCCTGAATTAGTACTAAGGGCACTAATAAGGGCTAAAGCTTTTACACCTGATATTTTACGTCGATTGTCTCCAACAACAGCCGATACTTTAGGCCAGTATATTATAACGGCAAACATGCAGGATGCGGACATACTGCAAACCAGACCTTTAACCGTTGCGCTTAAAACAGTGGAAGCTCTTCCCGTGCGTGATGAGGATAAAGGGCTTATTATAGAAACTCTTAAAAACTTTAATGCTGCAGTCTCAGACTCTGCAGCAGATACCTCCTGGCTTTCAGTTATATTGGCTTCCAGAATGGCACAGCAAAATAAAACGTATTCTTCTTTACCCCCTCCTTCTGACTTTACAGATAACCTTGCCGGTCTTTCCGACTTAAGACAGGATTTCTTCACAATGCTTTCGTCCAAATATGTAAAGTCATCCCAAGAAGAACTAAAAAGATATGCTACTCTTGCGCGATATCTACCGGAATCCGAAATTATAGCATCTATGGTTGCATGCAGTCAAAGAACCGTAGAAGATCTTGTGGCCGATGTACCTAAAGAACAAAGAACCCGCGGTTATATTATTCTTGATCCTAAATACTTTAGCAGGGCTGCCGTACCGGAAACAAACCTTCAAACATACGAAGAATACCTGAAAAATTTGCTTGAAGATCTTGAAAACATGAAAAATGATCCAAATACAACCTTAATTATGTTGGATGAGCTCCCGAAAGATAAAGATATTCCTGAACGGTTTCGGAAAGAAGTCCGCAGCCTGGTTAGATTTTTTGATAAAAAACATCAGGAATGGCCGGAACCGGATGGCACAAACTCTATATTCCTAATGACTAAATCGAGTTATGCTGATACTCAGGAATTTGATGGTTTTCCTTCTGCTGCAATGATGGTTTTTGATAAAGATGCTAATACCGGTCTTTCCATGGTCCGTCAAGCCCTGCCAGTAGCACAAGGTATTCTTGCCGCTGGCGGTATTGAAGGGATAGGGTCCGATCTGAATCCTGAACTTGCAAAAGCAATCAGAGATTTGTATGCTTCTGTATATTCTGAAGCATGGGGAAAAGAACTTGATAAAACGATTCCTCTTGATGAAATCCTTTTAAATCCGGAACGGTTTCTTATACCTCCTGTATCAAAAGACAGGTTGAACAAGATTAACAACATTGTCGATAGCCTGAGTGCTTTTGATAAGATGGCTTAATTAATAAAACCTATTCTCCGTCTTTGGTAACATCGAAAAGATCTTTTTTGATTTTTTCTTTTTCCTGCTCAAGCTTTTTTATTTTTTTAACTCCCTGACGGGCTTTGCCCATGTCTTTTTCAAACTTATTTATATCATCTTGAACATCTGTTCTTTCCTGGCCATGAGGAATAATGCTTTCATCCTGAAGTGTTTCTATAAGGTGGTCTGATGATTGTAGCCTTTCTTCGAATGCTTCTTTCAGAATTTCATTCAACCCACCACCAGTAAGCTCTTTAACGCTTTCTATCATTTCTTTCATTTCCGCCTGTTGTCTACGAACCTGAGCAATTATAATATCTTTATTCATTTTTCTTTTTAACTCCTTTCTTTATAACAGGCTAAATTATAAAGGTAGTCTTGGATTTACATCAATCTTTTTCAACATATCTTTTTTTTCCATGAAACGAGCACGTCCAATGCCGGCAATCATAACTGCATTATCAGTACAAAGATTTCTTGAAGGCAGAAAACATTTCCAACCTTCTTTTTCTGCCGCATCAGAAAAAACCTCCCTTAACCTGCCGTTCGCACCTACGCCGCCACCAATACTTAGTGTTTCAAGACCACAGTATTTCATTGCTTTTTTTGCCTTGTCTAAAAGAACATCAACAACTGCTTCCTGAAAGCTTGCCGCCAAATCAGACACTGTTTTTTCATCTGTTTTTAAAGGCGCAGCTACAGCACCGCCATATCCTTTCAACTGATACAAAACAGCTGTTTTAAGCCCGCTAAAGCTGAAATCGAAACTGCTATCGTTGATCATTGGTCGCGGAAATTTGTAAGCTTTTTTTATCCCATTCAAAGCCATTTTTTCAATGATAGGTCCACCCGGATAACCCAAATCCATCATCTTTGCAACTTTGTCAAAAGCCTCACCTGCAGCATCATCCAAAGTCCGACCCAACACTTCGTAATGCCCTAGTCCCAAAGCCTTTACAAGAGAAGTGTGCCCGCCAGAAACAATCAGGCTTATATAAGGAAATCTGAGCTCCTTATGCTCCATTTGACCTGCAAAAAGATGCCCTTCCAGGTGATTAACTCCTATTAAAGGAATCCCTAGTCCCATCGCAAAACCGCGAGCAAAGGTTGCTCCTACAAGTAAAGCGCCAACCAAACCAGGCCCAACGGTAACGGCAACAAGTCCAATATCTTTTTTATCTATACCGGCTGATTTTACGGCCTCTTCAACAACAAGATCTATCACTTCAATGTGTTTTCTACAAGCAATTTCAGGAACAACACCACCGTATTTTTCATGAAGTTTAATTTGACTTAAAATAACATTGGAAAGAACCTCACCCGTATCATCAAGTATCGCAGCGGCAGTTTCATCACAAGATGTTTCAATTCCCAATACTAGCATTCTGTCCTGACTCCTTTTTAGTGTTGCTGTTGGATTTTTTTAACACTAATGCTTTTTCTGTTTCAAAAAACTCTGATACAAAAACCATCTTTATCCCTCGTGCCTCAATTTCCGGAATCATATTGAGGATAGAGTTAAGGGTCTGAGAATGAAAATGACCTATTCCAATAGCTTTTCCCTTTTTTTCGGCAATACCCATAAGTTTTCTGATTTGATTACATATATAGGTGTTTTCTTTCTCGTTATCAATAAAAACATCTCGTTGAAGTACCGGAAAAGACATAGATAAAGCAACATCTTTTACCTTAGATTGAGAGGTAAGACTATCCAGAAAAAAAAGATCTTTTTCTTTAATTTCACTAAGAACAAGGTTTAAAACTCTTTCATTTTTTGTTGCCTTTGATCCCATGTGATTATTCACACCTAAAATATGAGGAACGCTCTGCAGGTTCTCTTTTACTATTAACTTTATTTCTTCATCGGACATGTCCGTTTTTATTGCACCCTTCCCGGGATCCATTTCTGGATTTTCCGGTTCCATTGGCAAATGGAGCATTATTTCCTGCCCCTTGCTGTGCAGTTTTTCAGCCAGTCTCGCTGAATAAGCCAGGGAAGGAAGCACAGCAAAAGTTATTGGAGAGTTTATCAGCATAGCTTGCGGAAGAGCTTTAAGGTTATATCCCAGATCATCAATAACAAAAGCAATTCGTGGAGAACCTGACAAGCCGTCCGGATCTTTGATTCTTGCTGTTTTCTCATATATTATTACGCGCGCAAAAGGTTTCCTGTGCCAAAAAAAATGGACTGTTGTTTGATTTTTTAAATAGGTTTGTTCTTGTATCTTGACTCCACGCCACCTGTTTACATATTTATGTAGCCTATAAACAGTGTTTTTTAAGGAATGTCCGTCTGCCAGATATACCTCTTTCTCCTGAAAAAACCATGTCCCTTTTTTTCGTGCAATCTCTTTTGTTTCTATTGTTTGAATTATTGATTTTTTTCCAGCCGTTTTTCTTAAAACGGAATGCAATTTCTTACAAAGTTGGCCGTTTTTGCTTTTTGATTGCATATGGAAAGATCCCGAACTTTTTTCAGAAAAACTGTATTCCAAAGAAAGCAAAAGAATTACTGGAACTAAAAGGAAGGACCTATAAAGGATGTTTTTCACTTTTCTTGTTTTGTGTCTTTCTCTTTATCTTTTTTCTTGTTCATAAGATCCTGATAAAGATCCGTATTTTGAAGTATTGAAACGGCCTTTTCTAACTGAACATCTTTTTCTTCATCTTCGCCGTTTTTTTTCTTAATATCCTCTTCTTTTTGAGCTTGTTCGGGCAAACGAACGGTTATATCGGGCTCAATTCCCGTTCCTTGAATAGAACGGCCGTTAGGTGTAAAATACTTAGCTGTAGTTAATCGAAGAGCCGAACCATCTTTAAGGGGCAATACACTTTGGACAGATCCTTTTCCAAAAGATTTAACTCCAACAAGAAGACCGCGGTTCCAATCCTGAACAGCACCTGCAACAATCTCAGCAGCACTTGCGCTGCCTTCATTTATCAGAACAACCAGAGGACACCTTTCCATTTCTTCTTCGCGTGCACGAAATGTCATATTTTGATCTGACTTGCGACCTTTCGTAGAAACAATGACATTTCCTTTTTTAATAAATTTATCCGATACATCCACAGCGGCCTGCAAGAGACCTCCTGGATTATTTCTAAGATCGAGAATCACGCTCTTCATCCCATCTTTTGTTAAAGATTTGATAGCTTTAAACAAATCCGTTCCCGAACGCTCCTGAAAATCTGTAACCCTGATATATCCTATTCCGTCTTTGATAATTTTCTTCTCTTTGATGCTTTCGATTTTTATAATATCCCTTTCTATTGTGAAATCCAGAAACGCCTTTTCCTGTCCTCTCAAAATCCTTAAATTAACTTTTGAACCGGGTTTTCCTCTCATCCATTTAACCGCTTGCATCAATGTCATATTCTTTGTGGACTTTTTGTTGATTTTTACTATTTTATCCCCGGCCTTAATTCCAGCTATAAAAGCAGGGGTACCAACGATCGGGGTAATAACTGTTAAAATATTATCTTTAATTGTAATCTCAATGCCAATACCTCCGAATTTTCCTTCAGTATCTTCCTGCATTTCCTTATAAGCTTCCGGATTCATAAACTGGCTATGAGGATCAAGAGAATTAAGCATGCCTTTCATGGCACCGTAAATTAATGTTTTAGTGTCCACATCTTCAACGTAATTCTGATCAACAATAGCTATTGCATTTGCAAAAAGTTCTAACTGTTCATAAATTTTTTCCGGATCTAAAGGACCTTTTCTTTCTTTCTGAACTGCGGGTTCCTTTTCCTTTATTCCTTTTTCTTCCTGGGTAAAACCTGTCAAAGAACCCAAACAGAAACAAAGCAGACTTAGAACAAATATTTTATTAAGAAATGGATTTTTTCGGCAAAAAAGCATCAGCAACCCTTCTTTTT
>JAVCCS010000291.1 GCA_030765365.1 Candidatus Theseobacter exili | reverse complement strand
CTAGAAACGTTGCAATTAGCAAAACTTCCTCTGAACTGATAAGTTTTATTGACCAGGACGATATTTGGCACGCAGATAAATTAAAAAATCAGGTCGCGATCTTAAAACATCATCCTGATTTCAGCTGTGTACACACAGATATACAATTTATTGATGAATCAGAGAAAGTTCTTACTGGTAAAGCTAACCGAGAAAACAGTCGTCGTGCAAAAATATTCATGAATAGCCCCAGTATAAATGAGGTTAGTAAATCTCTTTTTGCATCAAACCGAATCAGATTAATTTCTTCTATAATTACACGCAAAGCTTTTGAGGAAATAAAAGGATTCGACACCTCTTTATTCGGAGGAGAAGACTGGGATTTCTGGGTACGCCTTTCCAAAAAGTTCAAAATATTTCATCTCAAAGAAATACTTGTTTCTAAAAGAGTGCATCTAAACAACGTTTCAGTAGAATTCTATATTGAAAGAACCTATGGTCATATCCAAGCTTTTCATAAAGTGATTAAAGAATATCCAGATCTATCAGAAATCGCACATCTCAGGGCAAAATTTCTTTTCACTCAAATTTGCAGTTATATTCTGAAAAAACATACAAAACCTAATAATTACATAATACTCTTTCGACAATTGTTTTCTCTGCTTTTTGTGCCGCCATTACCACTCAAATCGTTTGTCAAACTAGGATTAAGTTGCTTTCGCTCATCTAACCCGTCGGCATCCTTTTGAAATATCTGTTAATAACGTTTGCAACGAGCTTTTTAATAAATTCTTTTTCTTCCATTTTGAAAAAACCTGTAACAAAAATCAATAAAGGATAACTCAAAAGACAACCCAATTTTACTGTCATTATTTCAAAAATATTGCCTATTGAATAACATTCAACAAGAAAAAGGCTCATTAGATAAATAACAAGTCCAACTGAAAGGATATGCGCAATTCTTCCGTTCTGAAATCTTAAATCATATAATTTTGCGGAAAAATATATTCTTGCTAACCACCAAAAAATATATGCAATAAGTGTTGCATTTGCGGCCCCTATAATGCCATAACGAGGAATCATTAAAAAATTCAGACAGATATTGATGATACATGCCATCAGCATTGTCCCTGACAAATGATAAGGTTTGTTTTTCATTACCATGCCCCACTGGGCAAAAGTACCCAGTCCATTAAAAAGAAAAGCAAGAGACAAAAGAGGAACTACTTTCCAGCATGACCAATACTCTTCACGCCCGGTTATAAAAACAACAAGTTCCCTGCTAAAAAGAGATAATCCAAGAACAAAAAAACTTCCTAGGAGTAAAAAATACGTTGCGCAGTTGGCCAAAAATTTTCTCAACGATTCCGGGTCATTCTCCTTTTTTAGTATTATTGGTTTAAGTGAATTGCGAAGTGGAATGACAATTAATATTCTGGTCAAAGATGCTATCTTGTGTCCTATCGAGTATAGACCAACACTTGCAACTGATTGATATATTCTAAGAATAATACGGTCCCCCAATCGAAAAATCAAGTTTGAATATACTGAAAGGATTTGAGGATATCCGAACTTCAAAGGCTCAACCAGTACAGACAAATCTATCTTGAAGGAAGTAAGTCTCAAAACAACTGGTAAGCACATAATAATTGAAAGAGTCAGCGAAAAAATCTTTCCGTATACAACTGCCAAAATACCCAAATCCATTTTTATTATCAAAAAAACGATTAAAGCACATGACAAGATTATATTACTTAAAGAAACTGCCACATAAAACTTTGCTTTTTCAAGTAACCGGATGAAGAAAAGAGAAAAAACCGACAAGGGATCCAACAACAAAATAAAAGCATATACTTTCACAAGATAAAGATATTCTG
This sequence comes from Candidatus Theseobacter exili, assembly GCA_030765365.1. GTDB lineage: Bacteria > Auribacterota > JACPWU01 > Theseobacterales > Theseobacteraceae > Theseobacter > Theseobacter exili. The sequence goes on along the minus strand of JAVCCS010000291.1, from coordinate 1,695 downwards.
TTTTGCCCAAAAGCATGTTTGCTAAATATTTACTAAAAATAAGGTATAAAACTACAAGAAAAGCTGTTTTTGCAATAATTAAAATTAGTAAATTCATCAAAAGAATCTTTTGTTTTTCGATGAAATCTGGTTTGTAGTAATACCGGCCTAAAGCAATTGTAACAGGTCCCGATATTGCCTTTGTCAACACCAATATTGTTATATTCATAAGTGCAAGAATACCAAAATCCACAGGGTTCAAGTATCTTGTATACAAAGGAACAAGTATAAGGAAAAGTGCCTGCTCTGCAATAGTCCCTATAGAATAAACACCGGTATGTGCAATAAGTTTTTTGTATTGTTTCTTCATCAATCCCAATCAAACTTCTCATTCAGAAGTAAACTTAAGTCTTTGTTATAAGAACTATAATAGGTCTGCAATCTTGTAATGGTTTTCTTGTCTACTTGATTATACCTCCCATGATAATTGAATTTCTTGTACTCATTTAGAGTCCAGTCCGGAAGTTCTAGAAAAGAAAAGACCTTATTGACAACTTCCTCGGTTTTTTCAAAAAAATGTTCACTTTTTATAAAAAGAAACTGTTCTCTTGGGAAAAACTTCATCCAGCGGCGAATCTGCTCGGAGTATCTCCCGCGCGACAGGTAAAAAAAATGTCTGTGCTTCTCACTGCAGTAAAATGGGTCATTAATAAGTTTATTTGTTTCATTATCAAAATCTCTCATTTCTATATCTATAGCCTGTTCAAACGTATTCTTTTCCCTTCCTTTTCTAACTTGGTGCTGATATGAAGAGTATGCCCGATCTATCGGATTCCGAAGTAAAACAATTATTTTAATTGCCGGAATTGCTTCAAATACCCTTTTCGGTATATGTGGATGGAAAAGATAATAAGGACAAGATTCACCAGTAATGAACCTTTGCCCCTTTAAGGACTTATACCATTTAGAAAATACCGTAGGAAACATTGCCCTGTAGTAATAAAGCCCTTTTGAATATTGAAGATCAAAAAAGTGAGTTTCTCCGAATAAACAGCTACCTATACATGGATGTTTAACTAGATATTTATACATAGATGTTGTCCCAGCCTTCTGTGCGCCAATAATCATAAAATCAGGCATAAGACGCAAGGGGCTTATCATGTAGTGTGTTTTTAATCTTGCATTAACAATCAATTTATTTAATATCGGTTTTAGCTGGTTCATTGTTTTTGATCCTCAGAAAGAGCAAGCTATTTTTAATTGTATCTAATCGTTAAACTGTGCTATCGTTACTTCTAGTCTTTATTTTTGTGATAAAGTAACCTGAAAATCGTAAAGCATATTCTATAATCAGCTCAAACTCATAATCAAGACAAGAATGAAACAGCTCATTTTTTTAATATATCCTTCCCGTTCGGGATCCACATTACTCTCAAAACTCCTGAGTGAATTTGAACAGGTAGGCGTAACGGTTGAAGCCATTTTACCCGACGGATTATGTAAAAAAAAGATAAATATTAATTCTCTTAAAGATATTGAACCCGCTCTTGACTTAATCTACTCAGATGAAAAATTCAGAAATTGGAAAATAAGCCGGACCGAATTGCGAAGTTTTTTCGAAAACAGTCCATATCCAGTCATGTTTAATAATTTGTTAACCACGGTATTGCAGATGTATTTCAAAGATACGCAAAAAAATATCTATGTTTACAAATG
>JAVCCS010000266.1 GCA_030765365.1 Candidatus Theseobacter exili | reverse complement strand
TACTTCATAGAGCAATGAAATATGCGATAGGTCCCAGGCGTGAAATAGGGATTAGAACAATTTTCAACATACTTGGTCCTCTTACAAATCCAGCAGGTGCGAAGGCCCAGATTCTTGGAGTTTATGAGGAGGCTCTTGTTAATCGTTTAGCGGGCGTTCTATGCAGACTTGGCTCTAACAGGGCTTTTGTGGTTCATAGTTTAGACGGTTTAGATGAAGTTTCTATATGTGATGGTACCCGTGTTTGTGAAGTGAAAGAAGGGGCGCTTGAGAGTCGTATTGTTTATCCTGAGGATTTTGGGTTGAAAAGGGCATGCCCGGAGGATATTAAAGGAGGAGATCCTGCATTAAATGCTAGGATTGCTTTAGAAATTCTTGAAGGGGGAAAAAGCCCCTGTAGAGATATTGTTGTATTAAATGCTGCTTTTGCAATAGTTGCAGGGGGGCTTGCCAGTGACATTACAGAGGCATTCTATTTGGCTGAAAGATCTATTGATACAGGTGGAGCGCTGAACAGATTAAACAGATTGATAGAATACACTAACCAATAAAAATAATTATGATGGGAGAAGTTGTTGCATGTTTCTTAGAAAGATACTGAAATCAAAACGTGAAGCTTTGGAGAAGGCCAAAGTTGTAACTCCTATAGAATCTTTATTAGCGAGTCTTGATGAGAATAGAAGAAATTCATTTTTTAAGAAGAAGCTCGCTGAGAGAGAAAAAATCAGCTTGATAGCTGAGGTGAAAAAAGCTTCTCCTTCAAAGGGCATCATTTGTAACGATTTCGATCCTGTTAAACTTGTTGTTGAATATGAGAAAGCAGGAGCTGACGCAATTTCTGTATTAACTGAAACTGAATATTTTTTGGGTGATCTTTCATATCTTAAGTTAGCCAGAAACCTTACAGATATTCCTCTATTAAGAAAAGATTTCATTTTAGACGAGTACCAGCTTGTTGAAGCTGCTGTTCATGGAGCTGATGCTGTTTTACTTATTGTAGCAGCACTTGAGAAAAAAGAACTTTCCTATTTGATTAATAAAGCAGATGAATACAAACTTGATGTACTGGTGGAGGTTCATGATGCCGATCAGCTCAATATTGCGTTAACTTCCGGGGCTACTCTGATTGGCATAAATAACAGAGATTTACGCTCCTTTCATGTAGCCCTTTCTGTAACTGAGAAATTGATTAAAATTGTTCCTGATGGGATTATAGTAGTGAGTGAAAGTGGAATAAGAACACAAGAGGATGTAGCCAAACTTGAATCTATGGGTGTAAATGCGATTCTTGTTGGTGAAACTTTACTGAGATCTGACAATGTAGTAGCTGAAATTCATGAGCTTATGGGTAATTCAATTAAAAATGGTTTTACGGAGAATCGGATTTGAGAGTTAAAATTTGTGGGATTACACGCTATGAGGATGCGTTATTGGCTTCAAATTTGGGGGCTGATGCTATTGGGTTTATTTTTTATAAGAAGAGCTCAAGATATATTTCTCCGGAAAAAGCGGGATTAATTTCGTCTGCAATTGAACCTTTCGTTGTTCGAGTCGGTGTTTTTGTGGATGCTGACTCTAAAGAGGTTAATGAGGCAATTAATTATGCTGGCCTTGATCTTTTGCAGTTTCACGGATCTGAAACAAACGAGTTCTGTTGTTCTTTCGGTTTCCGATTTATAAAAGGCATACGAGTTAAAGGCATAAACAGCTTGAAAATTATGGAAGAATACCCTGATGCTTCGGCATTTTTACTAGATACATTTGTTGAAGGAAAACCTGGAGGGACAGGGGTTCCTTTTGATTGGGATTTGTATCGGGAATCTGTTAAAAATAGAAAAACGGTAGTCCTTTCAGGAGGGATTAACCCGGATAACGTTAAACAAGCTTTTGAAACACTACAACCATATGCAGTGGATGTTTCTTCCGGGGTTGAGTTATCGCCGGGAATAAAAGATCCGCTGTTATTACACAGTTTTTTTTCCGCAGTTAATAATTGTAAATAAAGTAATTATGTTAATCGGAGAAATTCGGCATGAGCGATAATAAACATAAGCAAAAAAAAATCAGATGGAAATCGCTTCCTGATAAACGTGGCTATTATGGACGTTTCGGCGGTTTATATGCTCCTGAAACTTTAGTGCCTGCTCTTAATGAACTGGAAGAAGAATATAGAAAAGCTAAAAAAGATCCTGAGTTTAAAAGGCAGTTTCAGGAAACTCTTTCTAAATATGTAGGCAGGCCTACTCCTTTATACAGAGCAGAAAGACTTGAAAAATATTTGGGTGGAGGAAGAAAAATTTATTTTAAGAGAGAAGATCTTTGTCATACAGGAGCTCATAAAATTAACAATTGTATTGGACAAATATTGCTTGCTGTAAGAATGGGCAAGAAAAGGATTATTGCTGAAACAGGAGCAGGTCAGCATGGAGTTGCAACTGCAACTGCTGCTGCCAGATATGGCCTGCAATGCGATATATATATGGGCAAAGAAGATATGAAACGTCAGGAATTAAACGTTTTCAGAATGGAGCTTCTTGGAGCAAGGGTTATTACTGTCGATGCCGGAAGCAGAACTTTAAAAGATGCAATTAACGAGGCTGCACGTGACTGGGTAACAAATGTGGAAAATACTCACTATGTATTGGGAACAGTAACGGGCTTTCATCCTTTCCCTATGATTGTTCAGGATTTTCAGAGCGTTATCGGTAAGGAAGCAAAAAAACAGATAGTTAGCGCTGAAAGAAGATTGCCTGATTTGCTTGTTGCTTGTGTTGGTGGGGGAAGTAATTCAATAGGGCTTTTCCATGCTTTTTTGGAAGATTCTTCAGTTAGTATGGTAGGTGTTGAAGCCGGGGGCAAAGGTATTCAGACCGGTTTGCATGCCGCCAGGTTCGCTGAAGGAAGTCCAGGGGTTTTTCAGGGTACTCTTAGTTATGTTTTGCAGGATAAAGAAGGACAAATAAAAACTACTCATTCTGTTTCTGCCGGGCTGGATTACTCCGGTGTTGGCCCGGAGCATTCGTTCTTATTTGAAACAGGGAGGGTAAAATATGATAGTGTTTGTGATGATGAAGCACTACAGGCTTTCAGAATTCTTTCAGAAACAGAAGGAATTATCCCAGCACTTGAAAGTTCGCACGCAGCGGCTTATATTATACGATGTTATAAAAATCTTCCGGAAGGAACGCTTTGTATTTTAAACCTTTCAGGACGAGGTGACAAAGATGTCCGAGCTGTGAAGGATATTATTAAATCTGAAGAGAGTTGATTTATGAACAGACTTGAAGTCCATTTAAAAGCACTGAAAAAACAAGGTGTGAAAGGTGTTATCCCATATATTACAGCTGGAGATCCATGTTTAGATACGACTATGAAACTTCTTAATATTTTCAAAGAGTGCGGAGTGCCTGCAGTAGAGTTAGGTGTTCCTTTTTCTGATCCTTTAGCAGACGGTGTTGTCAATCAGCGTGCTGCGGAACGTGCTTTAAAGTCAGGAACAACATTAAGAGGAATATTGGAACGTCTGGAGAATGATAAACCGGAAGTTCCTGTAATACTTTTTACCTATTATAATCCGGTTTTTAAAATTGGGCTTGATCAGTTTGCTGTTATTGCAAAAAAAGCCGGGATAAGTGGTATTTTGACTTTGGATCTTCCTGTTGAAGAAGCTGATGAATATGTCAGAATTATGAAAAAAAATATGATTGATGTGATTTTTTTGATTGCACCTACATCTACCCAGGAACGGATTAAACGTATAGTTGGTTTGGGCAGCGGTTTTGTATATTGTGTTTCCCGAACAGGTGTTACAGGAGTTCGTTCTGATGTGCCTGGAACAGTTGTTCCCATGGTTGAAAAAATAAGGGTAGAAACAGATATGCCTATAGCTGTAGGTTTTGGTATATCGGGACCGCAGCAGGCAAAAAAAGTTGCACAAAGCGCTGATTTTGTCGTTGTCGGTAGCGCAATTGTCAGATTGATTGAACAGGGAGGCAGTTCGTTAGATATATGTCAGCGAGTTGAAGATTTTACAAAAGAACTTGTGAGGGCAGTGAAATGATTTACGGCGTAATAATGGCAGGTGGTAAAGGAGAGAGGTTTTGGCCGGCAAGCAGAAGGTCCAAACCTAAACAGGTCCTTACCATGTTTGGCAATAAATCTCTGTTGCAATTGACCATTAACCGTATGTCAAAACTTGTTAGTGAAGATCGAATATTGGTTGTGTCAAATTCAGCTCAGGAAAAAGCGATAAAGAAAGAATGTTGTTTGCTTCCTTCTGAGAATATATTACTTGAACCTATAGGTAAGAATACTGCTCCCTGCATTGTATGGGCTGCAACTTGGATTGAACATTATGATCCGGAAGGAGTTATGGTTGTAGTCCCGGCAGATCAATCAATCGGGAATGAGGAAATGTTTGTTGAAGTATTGAAGTTTTGTACTAGCACTGCCTTAAAAGAAGACGTGCTGATTACCCTTGGAATTAGTCCGACAAGACCGGAATCCGGGTATGGATACATCCATAGAGGAAAGCTTTTTGGCGAAGATGATAAACACAGGCTTTTTAATGTTGAAGGATTTAAAGAGAAACCAAGTATTGAAATAGCCGGAGACTATCTGGAATCAGGTGATTATCTCTGGAATAGCGGTATGTTTATTTGGTCAGTTAAAGCAATTCTTGAAGCAACAAAGTCTTTTATGCCTGATTTGTATAAATCTTCGCGTGAATTGAAAGATACAATAGGAACTTCTCAGGAAAAAGAGGCATTTGTCAAGTTCTATGAGCAAGCCGAAAAGGTTTCTATTGATTATGGTATTATGGAAAAAGCACAAAATGTTCTGGTTGCAGAAGCCTCTTTTGGTTGGGATGATCTTGGAAGTTGGAGTTCTCTGGAAAGGCATATGCAAAAAGACGAAAATGGTAATACTGTTCGCGGCGAAGCTCATCTGGAAGAATGCAGGAATTGTCTTGTTGTCAGTGATGAAGGTATAGTAACCCTTCTTGGACTTGAAAACATTATTGTTGTACGAGATAGTAACGCCGTACTTGTTTTAGATAAGAAAAAGGATCAGGAAGTGCGAAAAATATTGCAGGGACTTCGAAAGAGATCTGATGCACATTATTATGAGTAGAGATTTAGTTTCATAATTCAACAGGCCTTAAAAGAAGCTCAAAATTTGTATATATTTTTAATCTGCAAAGTAATCAGAAAGAAAGATTCATTATGAAAGAGATGTTTAAAACGTTTGAAAACGGATTAAGAGTAATTATGGACCCTATGCCTCATATGAATAGCTTGTCTATCGGCGTTTGGGTTGGTATTGGAGGACGCCATGAGAGTGAGGATATCTCGGGTATCAGCCATTTTATTGAGCATATGTTATTCAAGGGAACAACATCACGTACATCTTTGGAAATAACACAGGCTATCGAAGGTGTTGGCGGATCAATGAATGCATTTACATCCGACGAAATAACTTGTTACTACATAAAGGTTCCATCATCACATATGGTGCTGGCTGTTGAGATTTTAGCTGATATGATTAATAGACCGTTGTTTAAGGCATCAGATATTGACAGAGAAAGATCTATCATACTCGAGGAATATAATATGGTCATGGACAATCCATCAAATTGTTCAGAAGAGTTATTAAAATCGATTATGTGGCCTTCTCACCCGTTAGGTAGAATTCTTACTGGTAAACCTGAGACTATTGAATCTATTTCAAAAGAACAGCTTCTTGATTACAAAAGCAAAGGATATATCCCAAATAATATTGTTCTGTCTATTGCAGGAAAATTTGATCCGGAAACTTTTATAAAAGAAGCAGAAATTCAATTCGGCAGTTTAAAAGAAGGCGAAAAGCCAGAATCTGTTTCCGCAAGAAATATCAACCGTCATAATAATGTTGAATTGCTTTTCAGAGAAACGGAACAGCTTAGGATTGATTTGGGTCTTGAGGCTGTCTCACGAGGAAGTGATGACAGATATCCGTTAAAAGTATTTAATGTCATTTTAGGTGAAAACATGAGTTCCCGTCTATTTCAGGTTGTACGTGAGGAAATGGGTTTAGCCTATGAAATACATTCGAATTTAGACTATTATGCCGATACGGGGTTATTAAATGTCTCAGGCGGTATTGAATTGAAGAGGTATACACAGGCAATAGAAGTTGTGTGGGGACAGATATTAAAACTGGCGACAGAACCTGTAAGTAAAAAGGAACTGGAAAGATCCAGGGAGTACTGTTTAGGTCAACTGTTTCTTGCAATGGAAAGTACTTCATCAAGGATGATTTTCAATGGAGAGAATCTCCTTGCTTTAAACAAGGTTTTTTCAGCTGAGAAAATTGTTGAAAAAATACGAGCTGTTACCGTTGAGGATGTATTGCAAATTGCCTCAAAGCTGGTAGAAAAAAACTCTCCTTGTCTTGCTTTGGTTGGGCCTGTTAAGGATGGTCAGGCAGAAATCATAAAAGAAGTGTTGAATTAAAACGGGTAAAGGCCCGTAAATACAAAAGAACTACATAAAGGAAGGTTGTGTAATGTTGAAAATGCCTGGGAAAATTGAGATTTCTGCCTCGATTCTTTCCGGTGATTTTGCTTTTCTTGGTGAAGATGCAAGGAAAGCAGAAGAGGCCGGAGCTGATAGGCTTCATGTAGATGTCATGGATGGACATTTTGTGCCAAATATAACAATAGGACCAGCTACTGTGAAAGCGTTGAGGAGAGTAACAAAGCTCACTTTGGAAGTTCATTTGATGATAGCAAATCCATTAAAATATGTTGAGCGTTTTGCGCAAGCCGGTTCAGATATTCTGATTTTACATGGTGAAACATTGGATGATCCGGAAGCTGTTGCAGTACAGCTCCGGGATTTGGGTGTGCGGCCTGGTTTAGTAATTAATCCTGGCACTCCAATAGAGGGTTTTTTGGAAGTTTTAAAAATGTATGATCATTTACTTTTGATGTCTGTAAATCCTGGTTTTGGAGGTCAGATGTTTATGAAAGAAGTGCTGCCGAAAATTGAAGCTGCAAGAGAGTATGTCGAGAAAAACAATTTATCTCTTGATATAGAAGTGGATGGAGGTATTAACCTGGATACTGCTGCTATGGTTGCCAGGGCAGGAGCCAATGTTCTTGCAGCTGGTTCAGCAGTTTTTTCAACTGGAGATATACACGCTGCTATCGAAGGTTTGCGTACAAAAGCTATGAATGGATAAAGATTAGAAAGGTTTTTTTCTTAGATATGAAATATGGCAGAATTAGAAATTTTTGTATAATTGCTCATATTGATCATGGCAAATCTACCCTTGCCGATCGTATGCTCGAAGTAACGGGAACGGTTTCAAAAAGAGAGTTCAGAGATCAATATCTTGACGATATGGATTTGGAAAGAGAACGTGGAATAACAATTAAAGCTCATCCGATTCAATTGCTGTACAAATCAGAAAATGGGCAGGAATACATTCTTAATCTTATTGATACTCCAGGTCATGTCGATTTTGCCTATGAAGTATCTCGTAGTTTAATGGCTTGCGAAGGCGCCATACTTCTGGTAGACGCGGCACAAGGAGTAGAAGCTCAAACTGTAGCAGTTTGTAATATGGCAGCAGATCATGATCTTGAAATACTTCCTGTGATTAACAAAATAGATTTGCCGCAATCTGATCCTGACAGAGTAATAGAAGAGATAGAAGAAATTATTGGTATCGATGCATCTGATTCTATAAAGATAAGTGCTAAAAGTGGTGTTGGTATCGTTGATTTATTGGAAGCGATTGTGCAACGAATTCCACCCCCTAAAGGCGAGCTCGATCACCCGTTACAAGCATTGGTTGTTGATTCTTGGTTTGATAATTATTTGGGTGTTGTGTCATTAGTGCGTATTGTAAATGGTGCGTTAGAAACACACGAAAAAACCCGCGTTATGTCAACTGGCAAAGATTATTTTGCTGAAGTGATTGGAATATTTAC